>CBDUWQ010000349.1:0-1516 GCA_965370965.1 uncultured Bacteroidales bacterium | reverse complement strand
ATCTGTGCCATACATCAATGTTACTTTGCATTTATATTAAGGTCAAGTCGTATGTTGACAAAAACCGTTAGTGGGCGGGTTGATAATACGCACACGCCACTTATGGCATTTGTCACACTTGGTAATTTCGGCACGGGGTCTTGGCTCACCGTCAGGGTCGGTTAGCTCTTGTCTTAGGTCTGATATTGATAATGAGGTTGCTTGGGTAAGTAGCTCGTCAGCTTGTTGTTTGTTACCGTCTTTTAGCTTTGGTGCTATCAAAAGCAGTTTTGAGTAAGGCACTTTGAGTATTTGACTTGCAGGGTAACCGTACTTGAGCAAGTAGGTTTCGTAAATTGTGATGTAACCGTAAACCAATGACCTACTCAGCCCAATCTCAGGTTGTGCAATGAAGGCATTAAAAGTTTCAATGTCCAAATGTTTGTACAACTTGTTATCTCGTACAGTTTTGAAAACACGCCCTATGTCCAAAAACAGTTTGCCCTGCTCTTGTACTAACTCTTTTAACTCAACAAATAAGTTAAAAGCTAAGCTACTTTGTTGTTGTGTTGTCATCTATGAAAATAATCACTTTGGTAATTAGAATCTTTTTTACCACTCGTATCTTCAAACATTTTGACTATCGCATAAATTGGTAAAAATATAAGTAAAAATGTCACTATCAAAAACAATGTAAATATATTTTTTATCATTTAAGTCGTCTTAGTAACTTAATCAGTTTAACAAAAAGTATCTCAGCCTTGCGGTGCTTTGTTAGTTTTTCTGCCAAGTAAAATAGGTACTGCACAAACCAAGTCCTGCGGTTTTTATAAGTCTTTGGTATGTACTTACCTGCCCCTCGTGTGTGAGGCTCAATCCAAACTATTTTATCACCAACAATGCGTGGGTGTCTGCGTACATCATAACGGTATTTATGCTTAACACCCATACCGTATGCAATGTCGTCTTTTTCATAAACACGGTGTACCCCGTCAATATATTGGGTGTAATGGTCTTTGGGTAAATTACCTTTGGTGTAAGGAAAACCAAAAGGCAATGGTTTGGTTGCGTGCCCGTTACTACTTACCTTGCGTTTAACTTCAATCGGTTGGCTTGTGTTTATCTTGGTGACAATCTCAACCAAAACCTCAACCAAGCTATCTCGTGCAAGTATCTCTTGGCATACAGGTTGTTGGTCAAGCCCGTTAGCCCACTCTTTTATCTGCCCCTTATCGCCTATTGAGCAATAACTTTTGTTTTGGCACGGGTAATGGTCAACGTGCATAACCCTGCCAAAGTCACCGTCAGTAGCCTCACCAAACAAAAAGCTGACAAATTGGCTTGATATTACTTTTGCGTCACCAGTCAACTTTTGCCCGTTTGTTTTTAGTTGCTCTTTTACATCACCAGTAATTGCCTCATCAAAAAACAAATAAGCACGGTACAAGCGTGCATAAGCAGTAATCCCACCACCGTAATTTTCAGATAAACCAATTGGCTGACCTGTTGAGGCTTCAAACAAAACACCACCCAACTT
>CBDUWQ010000348.1:0-1651 GCA_965370965.1 uncultured Bacteroidales bacterium | reverse complement strand
TGTACATCTTGGTTGGGTTAATTTTAACAATAGTTTTGGTTGGGTTAATATCAGGCATTGAGTTTTTTAGCAAAGGCATTTTAGGATTTTTATAAGATGTTAAAAGGTTGCGATATATCACATCATCAAGGCAATGTTAACTTCTTACCGTTGAAAAATGACGGTATTGATTTTGCTATTATACGGTCAACTTACGGTGACGGTTACACAGACCGTGAGTTTGCAGTAAACCGTGACAAGGTTAGACAAGTAGGACTTCTTACAGGCTTTTACCATTACAGTTACCCGCAATACAACAGCCCGTACGCTGAGGCTGATTGGTTTACAAGTATTGTGCAACCACTACAAACGGGCGAGATTATCGTATTGGACTTTGAGGAAAATTATGACGACCCCGTTGGTTGGTGCAAGACATGGCTTGACCGTGTACAAGGTAACACGGGTCAAAAACCTTACCTGTATATCAACCTCAACTTAAACAATACAAACGATTGGACACCAGTTGTTGACGCAGGTTACCCAATATGGCTTGCAAGGTGGGATTACAACCCCGTTGCACCCGCACCGCCTACTGATTGGGATAAGGTTTGGCTAAGGCAATTTGCAAACAACGGTGACGTAGGCGGGATAAGCCCGCTTGACCTCAATACCTTTTATGGCACAAAGACTGAGTACATGGCTTTGGGTAAGCGACCTGACGGTTTACCAGTACCGCCCGACCCAACCCCACTACCGCCTGACGATTTGATTACCCCTGACCAGTATTTTGGCAAGTATGACCAAAAATACTTAGACTTTGACGGTGCTTTTGGTGCTCAATGTATGGATAATTACCGCTACTTTGTAAAAGAGAGCTTGGGTTTTCCTCAAAGCCCGTTGGTAGTTGGTGCATACCAAGTTTGGGATAGTTACCTTACTGATTACTATGACCGCATTGAAAACACACCGACTAACGCACCGATTAAGGGCGACATTGTTATATGGGGTCAAGAGTTGGGGCGGTTTGGACACATAGCGGTTTGCAAAGACGGTACACCTACTGAATTTAATTCATTTGACCAAAATTACCCAACAGGTAGCCCGTGCCATTTTCAACATCACAGTTATTATGCGGTACTTGGTTGGATAAGGAAAAAAGAGCCAAACCAACCGCCCGACCCAATACCGCCCGACCCAATACCGCCTGACCCGCCCGCACCTTGCGTAAAGTGTTGTGATGATTGGACTTGGAAACAGCACTTAAAAGAGGCTTACAGTTTGTTTACAGGTAGCAAAAACAGTTAACAGTTAGACGTATGATACATAAATTAAAACTATGGACAATAAATGCTATTAAGACTATGCAAAAAAGCGTTAAGGGGATTGAAAAGGCTTTTGGTTGGGGAAGGCAAAAAGGGATTTCATTTGTTGGCGGAAATAGAGAAAAAGATAAAAGGCGGTGATTATGAAAAATTATAAATTCATTTGTACAGGTTGTGACTTTAAGGTTAAGGTAAAACTTGACCCTAAGAAAATTGACCCTGATAAGTCACCTAAGCTTAAAAAGGCACACAAAGATATTTTGTTACACATTAAGAGTAAGCACAAAGGCAAAAAGGCACAGTCAATTTTTGAACTAGACGAGTAAATGGCGGTGGTAAACATGAGTACA
>CBDUWQ010000347.1:0-1664 GCA_965370965.1 uncultured Bacteroidales bacterium | reverse complement strand
ATAATCAATATGTTAACTGCTTTTTCAAAAAGTTTATGAATTATTCAGGTTAGTTAATAAATAAAAAATTGGAGTAGAAAATTTTGATATTATTACTATATTGTACACTATTTTCAAAATTAAAAAAACATACAATATGAGTTCATTGCAAGATTTAAAACCTAAAGAAGTCTGGCAGTATTTTGACGAAATCTGTCAGGTTCCTCGCCCATCAAAAAAAGAGGAAAAAATAATTGCCTACCTAATGGATTTCGGAAAAAAACAAAACTTAAAAACTAAAAGTGATGCAGCCGGAAATGTATTAATTAGCAAACCCGCAACAAAAGGTTTTGAAAAAGCAAAGCCGGTTGTTTTACAAAGCCATATGGATATGGTGTGTGAGAAAAATAGTGATACAAAACACGATTTTTTAAAAGACCCCATACAACCCGTAATAAATGGTGTGTGGGTATCGGCAAAAGGAACAACCCTTGGTGCAGATGATGGAATAGGTGTAGCGACACAAATGGCTATTTTGGCATCAGATACTATTGAACATCCTGAGTTAGAGTGCTTGTTTACTGTTGATGAGGAAACCGGACTTACCGGAGCTTTTGCATTACAACCCGACTTTTTAAAAGGGAGAATATTGCTTAACCTTGATTCGGAAGACGAAGGGGAGCTTTTTATAGGCTGTTCGGGCGGAATTGACACCATTGCAACTTTTAATTTTAGGACACGGCCAATACCCACCAAATCGTTTGCATTTAAAATTGAGGTTAAGGGTTTGCGCGGAGGACACTCGGGCGATGATATTCACAAAGGTTACGGAAATGCAAATAAAATAATTAACAGGTTTTTATGGAATGCCACCAATAAATTTAACATCAGGATAAGTAAGTTTGAGGGAGGTAACCTCAGAAATGCTATTCCGCGCGAGAGTTATGCTATAATTACAGTAAAAGAGAAGTATTTAATACCTTTTGAAACTTATTACTCAAACTATTGTAAATCTATTTTTAAAGAGCTTAAAAAAACAGAATCCAAGTTAACATTTGATTTGAATAAAGTTGATATGCCAAGGTATATCATGAAAATGAAAGACCAAAATGATTTACTTAAAGCATTATATGTTTGTCCTAACGGGGTTATAGCAATGAGTAGGGATTTACCAGGTTTGGTTGAAACCTCAACTAATCTTGCATCGATAAAATTTTATGAAGGGAATATTATTGAGGTGGTAACAAGCCAACGAAGTAGTGTTGATTCAGCAATTACTGATATTGCCGATATGGTTGGCAGTGCATTTACACTGGGTGGAGCAAATATCCATCATACCGATGGGTATCCTGGATGGAACCCTAATACCGAGTCGCAGATTTTAAAGGTTACAGAAGATAGCTATGAGCGCCTGTTTGGTAAAAAACCAATTGTTAGAGCCATTCATGCCGGGTTAGAATGTGGCCTGTTTTTAGAGAAATATCCCGATATGGATATGATATCGTTTGGACCAACTTTACGCAACGTACATTCGCCCGATGAAAAAATACACATTGGGACTGTTGATAAATTCTGGAAACATTTGTTAGATGTGTTGAAAAACATTCCTGCAAAATAATTTTAAATGTGGGGTTACTAATCAGTTTACAAAGTAGCAATAATTTTCAAGGAGTTTAAAACTTTCA
>CBDUWQ010000346.1:0-1670 GCA_965370965.1 uncultured Bacteroidales bacterium | reverse complement strand
TATTAATTAATAAGGTCAATACTCAATACTCAATACCCCTTATTGAAGTAAATAGAGTATATATAATTATTTTTTAACATAAATTAATTATAGTGTAAAAATGGTTGTAGAGCCATTTTTTTATATATATTTAACACGTTATTTAACGGATTATTAATTGTTGTTATTTTTTTGCGATTGATGTTAGGTGGATAATGTGTTAGGTGTTGGAGATTGTTGTAAATAACTGAATTTAAACCGTTTGTATTTAGTTTTATTATTAATAGAGTTTATAGTCATGTGAGTGAGGTGGCGTAGCTGTGCATAGAGGATAATTTTTTGCTATAGGTTTATACCGCAAATAAAAAGTATTAATGACATCATCAGTAAATAATAGTAAGATAGAGGTACGTGAAATTGTACATAGGGGGGCAAAACGGGTAGGGTTGTTTTTTGATGTTTCGAATCCTTTAATACAAAAAGTAAGAAGGTTGCCCGGGCGACGTTTTAGTAAAACAAAAGCCTGTTGGTATATAAATTACAGAGCTGATTATGCTGAGTATTTGACAAATTTTTTTAATGGTCAAATTTGTCTTCCAAAAGGAAAAACAAATGATAATGGTGAATATGTAAACAAAAAGTTACTTATTGCAAGGAGTGCGTTAAGCGATGAGGTAAAAAAGTCGATAAATGAATTTCATATATATTTAAGAACACAGCGGTATTCAAAAAACACGATAGATACTTACACGTCGATGGTAATTAATTTTTTTAGGTATATAAGAAAGTTACCTCAAGAAATAAACAATGATGATATTAAGCGTTATAATGATGAATATATTTTTAAAAATGGTTTTTCGGCAACTACCCAAAATCAGTTTATAAGTGCCATAAAAAAGTATTACGAAAAGATACAGAATAGAAATTTAACGATTGAAGATATTGAGCGACCTCGTAAAAGCAATCCTCTGCCTAAAGTAATTTCAAGAAGTGATATTAAGGAATTAATACTGTCGTTAGGTGGAAATATTAAGCATAAAACAATTATTAGTTTGATTTATTCGGTTGGCTTGCGCCGAAGTGAGGCAATAAACCTAAAGTTGATTGATATTGACTCGAAAAGGATGACTATTACCATTATTAATGCCAAAGGTAGTAAGGATAGGGTTGTAGGGTTGTCGAAGAATATGTTAAAATTATTAAAAAAGTACTACAAGTTTTGCAAACCAAAGGTATATTTATTTGAGGGTTGGGGAGATAAAAAATATTCGGCCACGAGTGTGCAAAAAATTTTTAAACAAGCAAAAGAGCGGGTTGGCATTAAGAAACAAGGCGGGGTACATATGTTAAGGCATAGTTGTGCTACGCATATGCACGAGGCTGGTGTTGATATTAGGGTGATTCAGGAAATTTTGGGGCACAAGAGCTCAAAAACAACTGAGATATATACACATGTAAGTACCAAAACCATTAGGAAGGTAAAATCGCCATTTGATGATATGGATATTTAATATTTGCAAGTACATAGCTTTGCCCACGAATTACACGAATTATAGTAAACAACGGATAAATATATTAAGTACTTTTGATTTTGGATTTACTACTCAATATAAGTAAAAAACAATATATATTAATTACTTTTGGAGTAGAAAAGTAATTATATAAACAAGTTATAGGTAACCACGGACGAG
>CBDUWQ010000345.1:0-1691 GCA_965370965.1 uncultured Bacteroidales bacterium | reverse complement strand
ATAAGCGCAAGCAAATCACCACAAAAATCATGGTAAACAGTGTCATATACTGCTAAGTGGTTGAAAACATTACCTTTTTTATAGTGGGCAGGTTAGTAAATTGCTTACTAACCTACTCAAATCATTAACCTTTTTAAAGGTGACATTATGAGTAAGGCAAAAAACGCAGTTAGTAAGGCAAACAGTGACAAGGCAGTTAGTAAGGCAAACAGTGACAAGGCAGTTAGTAAGGCAGGCGCAAGGCGTATTACCAGTAAGGCAGCCGCAACAAAGCAAATCAGTGATTTTGTTGCTCAAGCAGCATTACCGCTTGATGCGTTGCAGGTACTTGATGGTATTACCTTGTTGAAAGCTGGTACTTATACCAGTTTTGGGCATGATAACAAGCCATCAATGGCTGCCGTAATTGACTTGTACCTTGTCAAGCTGGTAGCAACAAAGCAACTTGATAGCAAGCAACTTGTTAATGATTGCTTTCAAGCAGTAACTACAACAAGCCGTGTACAAGGTAAACCAGCAAATGAGCAAATTAATGCCACATTTGTGAAAATGCTTTCACACTTGAAAGGTTTTAATACTGAATTGTCACATCATACGCGTTTTTTGAATAAACGCATGACGCGTGCTGGTTATAGTCAAACGCAAATCAAAGCAGTATGCAATGATTTGTGGCGTATTATTGAACCTGTACGGCGTGACTTGATGATGGGCAAAAAAGCAGCTAAACAGCATTTCAGCAAGTAGTAATAAGGGGCTGGCAATTGTGCCAGCCCCTTAACTTCAAAACAAGGTGACGTTATGACATTGAAAAAAATGCGTACATTGCAAGCGCAAAACAGCAGCTTGTTGCGTGCTATTGAAATAAACACAATTATTATGGTTGATGGGCTTGTTAATAACCGCAATTTACTGCTTGACTTGGCTTGTCAACAGGTTGACGTTGAAAACCAGTTGATTGATATGATAGCATGTTTTCAGGCTATTGAATACCGCCCACAATATGACGGCATTAATGCTGATTTTTCAGCATAAATAACAAGGGGCTTGAAAAAGCCCCTTTACTTTCAACAAGGGGCTTATTATGCGTGATTTTACTGTAATTGAAGCTGAAATACGGCTTGTCAAAACTATGTTGGCGGCGTGTTACCAGTGTGATTTTCAAGTACAAGGCAGTAAATTTGAAAATCAGCTTGTTTTCAGTAGTTCAATTTATGAAAACATAGTTGATTATAATGAACAGCTTGAAAATCAGCTTGTTAATTTGAAGCGTGAAGCAGGCAATTGCAAAGTTGTAAACAAGTAAAAATAAGGGGCTTTAAAAAGCCCCTTTACTTTCAAGGGTATTTATGATATTCAACCTGATTTTATGGCTTTTAAGCCGCACAAAACAAAGGTGACGTTATGACAAGTTTTATTGAGTTAAATGAACAGTGTAGTAATGCGTTCAATATAATTGAAAGTGAAATGCTAATTGCCCAATGGGTAAAAGCCCGTTTAAATGAAGCACTACATATTAATTTAAGGGTAAATGGTGGCAATGACTCACCATTTACTAACCTACTACTTGAAACTGAACAAAGTATGGGGTATATGGCAAGGCAGCTTGAAAATGAATTCACTGAAAATAAAATAAAGTAGTTTACCACTAAACATTTATAGCCCGTCATTCATTTGACGGGCTATATTTTTGT
>CBDUWQ010000344.1:0-1712 GCA_965370965.1 uncultured Bacteroidales bacterium | reverse complement strand
GCAGCTATTATTTTTTCATTAATATCATCGTAAATAAACTGTCTTGGTATTAAATTGGGACCAATAGGTTTTTTTGATATCTGTTTGCCTGATTCATTAAAGCTTATTACCCAATTTTTTATAATAGCATTACCATTGGCTGTGTCGCGTGTATTAATAATTAAGATGCAACCATTGTCAGTAAGGGCTATTTGGCAACCATAATTATCAATTGGTTTTTTTCTGCTTTTTGACAAATCAAATACTTTATACCATTTTATATTTAATTGGTTATCGCATTTGGCAATAAAAGCTTTTGTGTTTTTACCCTCGGTATTATAGTATCCTGTAAAGTATTTATGCCCCTTGTTGTTTGTAGCTATTGAGGTTGTATAATAGTGGTTGTTTTTGCTGCCTGTTAATGGTGTTTTTAACAACGATAGAGATATGTTTTTATTTTTATATTTAATTACATCCAAATTTAAAAGCACTGATTGTTTTTCAAAAAGTACATTTTTTTTAAGATTATCTAAGGATGTGCCAAAAATAGCTTTAATATTATCAGGCTCGTGTAAAGTGTAGTTAGTTAACCCTTTTGGGCTATCAAAATTGGCTGTTATATACTCATTATATTTAAGTATATTAAAAGGTATAATACGTTTTTTCAGTATATTTAGTTTATTGTCGGTAGTTTGTTTTTTATCAACTAAAGTTTTGTAAAATAATAATTTACTATGAAAAGTAGTTGCCGAATCGCCAATATTGGCAGGATTGTTAATGGGCTTTTTACTGCCAATTATTAAGTTTAATTTGCTTGCTTGATAATTGAAAATATCTAAAATAAGCGGTTGAAAATCGTAGCGTCCTATTCTATAAGCTAACTCTTTATTTATGGTGTAGTAGTCGTAATTGGCATTATACTCTTTAGTTAAGCCCAGTAAGTGTGTTAGCGATTTGATTTTTGCCCCCTCAGTTTTAATGTCAAATCGTAATTTGCTTATATCACTATTAATTACCGATAAAACATCATCAGACCATTTTTTGTAATCCCAGAGTGAAATATCATTTTTCAGAAAATTTGATTTTGTAAGTCCATCTAAGCGGTATGTTTCTATACGCAGTTTTTTATAGTCTTGTTTGTAGCTTTTAATCGGGAATTTTAATATAGCATCTTTATAAATGTCAAAATAGTAAACTGTTGAATCAAAATTTACTCCAATATTTTTAATGTCAGTTACTAATTTATTATCTGCGGTTAAATATATATCTTTTAATTTTCCGTTTTTATCAACTATGCTTTTAAAGCTATTTAAGCTATTTGAATAATTTCGTACAGCTCCATAATAGTTTTGTCTGATAAAATTTATTTTGTTTTCATAATCTTTAACTGCATTAATTTTGCCTTCAATATCGCTTAATATTTGGTTATGTTTAACTTTTTTCTCTCCATCAAGTGGTTTAACGTGGTGATAGTAATCTCTATTTTTTTTCGATTCTTTTTCGTCAAGATATTTAAGTGATAAATTGTAATATAAATTGGCGTGGTAGGTAAAAAACGATAAATTTTGGTAATCAGTTAAAGGGTCGAATTTTTTCGACCAATTTTGAGCAATAATCCCTAATTGGTAATAAGTGTTAGCATGCAGGGGATTTTGTTTTTGATATTTTTTTAGTATTTCATAAGCTTTGCTTTCAGACTCATTTTGTGCTATTTCAAATACATCTTTGTATTT
>CBDUWQ010000343.1:0-1735 GCA_965370965.1 uncultured Bacteroidales bacterium | reverse complement strand
AAAATATTTGATTGCTTTAACAAAACTACTATTTTTTATCAGAATACCCCAACTATTATACCCCCTTAATTCAATAAAAGTATTTTTTTAAGGAGCAACCCTTTATTATTTCAATACGCAAACGTTATAATTTATTTTTTATGATGCACAACATGATTTGTAAAAGTGCTGAATTAGGGTAAAACCTAAATATCTAAAATGAAAATCTATTACAGTTCCATTTTAGATATTTAGGTAATAAAAAAGCGGAGTACCACTCCGCTTTTTATGAAACTCATAGTGTTGCTACGAGCAATATTTTCTTTTTGCCTTAAAATATAACAAAACCCAATAATATCTGCGGATATTATTTTTTGCAGATTCTATTTTTTTAATTCAATAAAGTATTTGTAAAACAATGGAATAGTCTCAATACCCTTATAAAAGTTAAACAGCGGATAATTCTCGTTGGGCGAATGTATTGCATCCGATTCTAATCCAAATCCCATTAATACCGATTTCACTCCAAGTATTCTTTCAAAATCAGAAATAATAGGAATACTGCCACCGCTACGAACCGGAACAGGTTTTTTGTTAAAAGATTCAGTATATGCCTTTTCGGCTGCAAGATAGGCTAGTGTATCGGTAGGGCAAACATAGCCTTGTCCTCCATGTAAAAAATTAACCTCAACTTTTACACTTTTTGGGGCAATACTCTCAAAATGCTCTTTAAATATTTTCGATATTTTTAAATTGTCTTGGTTAGGCACCAAGCGTGTTGATATTTTGGCATGTGCCTGCGATGGTAAAACTGTTTTGGCACCTTCACCCGTATATCCGCCCCATATTCCGCAAACATCAAAACTTGGACGAATACCTGTGTGCTCTGAAGGCAAATAGCCTTTTTCTCCGGCAAGTTCTTTCACATCAATAGCTTTTTTATACTCATCTTCATTAAAAGGAGCTTTTGCCATTTCTACCCTTTCGTCTTTTGAAACCTCAATTACATCATCGTAAAATCCGGGAATGGTAATATGCCCGTCTTCATCAACCATTTGTGCAATCATTTTGGCAAGTACATTAATTGGGTTTGCTACTGCTCCGCCAAAAAGCCCTGAGTGTAAATCGCGATTTGGTCCAGTTACTGTTACTTCCCAGTACGATAAGCCGCGCAAGCCTGTGGTAATTGATGGGATATCTTGCGCTATTAAGCCGGTATCTGACACAAGTATAATATCTGATTTAAGCATCTCTTTATGCTCCTCGCAAAATTTTGGGAGGCTTGGCGAACCTATTTCCTCTTCGCCTTCCATCATAAATTTTATATTGCATGGCAGTTGATTTGTTTCAACCATAAATTCAAATGCTTTTATGTGCATAAAGGCTTGCCCCTTATCATCGTCGGCACCGCGTGCCCAAATTTTATCGTCTTTTATAACTGGCTCAAACGGTTCGGTGTTCCACAAATCAATAGGGTCAACCGGCATTACATCCATATGGCCGTAAACCAAAACAGTGGGCAAATTTTTGTCAATAATTTTTTCGGCATAGGTTACAGGGTTGCCTTCTGTTTCAAAAACCTCGGCTTTGTCAGCTCCTGCCTTTAGTAACGACTCTTTTACATATTCGGCTGCTCGATACATATCGGGTTTATGGTCGGCAATTGAACTAATTGATGGTATTCGGATATAATCAAACAGTTCATCTAAAAAACGTTGTTTATTCTTCTCAATGTATTCTTTTAAATTTTTCATAT
>CBDUWQ010000342.1:0-1820 GCA_965370965.1 uncultured Bacteroidales bacterium | reverse complement strand
CAACATTTTTAATTTTATCATTGGGTAATTATATACTTATTGGTTTAGGTGCATTAGTTTTTGTAATTACAATCATATATTTATACAAACGTGTAAAAAAACTTATAAATAGATTTATTAGGGTGCTCAATCTTTATAAGCAAAGAACAAAGGAGTTGAGGAATGAGCTGTTTGAAGAGAGGCAAAGTGTTGGTTTACACCGCGAAGAGTTATTGACACAATCGGAGCATTTGCAAGAGATGAACGTTGAATTGGAAAGGCTTTCGTTAGTTGCAAGTAAAACTGATACTGCTGTTGCTATAGCCGACCATAAAGGCAGGTTTACGTTTGTAAACCAAGGGTTTATTGAGCTTTTTGGATATAATCT
Organism: uncultured Bacteroidales bacterium; assembly: GCA_965370965.1. Taxonomy (GTDB): domain Bacteria; phylum Bacteroidota; class Bacteroidia; order Bacteroidales; family SZUA-534; genus GH45. The sequence continues at coordinate 1,453 of CBDUWQ010000342.1, read as the reverse complement.
TGAAGAATTAAAGAAATTGATAGGCCGTGATATTCGTACTGTAATAGATAAAATGAAAATATTACCATTGCTGGAAAAGGCATTGGAGTTAAAACAATCACTACACCATACATCGACGATAATAACAAAGTATGGTGAAAAAAAGTGGATAAAAACCGTATTAAACCCAATTTTTAATGAGAATGAAAAGGTAAGTCAATATATAATGCTACAAACCGATGTTTCGGAGTTGAAGATTATAAACGAAAAACTTAAAAAGTTATCGCTGGTAGCCAGCAAAACAAGCAATTCGGTTATTATTTTTGATGCCGATGGCAATATTGACTGGGTTAATGATGGTTTTCAAAAAATGTATGGATACTCTCGCGAGGAGTTTATTAAAATGATTGGTAAAAACATATCTGATTTTTGCAAACAAGATGGAAAACTTGAAATAATAAATAGAATAATAGAAGAAAGGCATTCAATCAGTTACATTGGGCAAATAATTGACAGGCTTGATGTTCAAAAGTGGAAACAGACCACCGTAACACCAATTTATAATAAAAAAGGAGATATACGAAATTTTATTGTTGTTGAATCGGATATTACAAGAATTAAAGAGGCTGAGCAAAAAATTCAGGAAGAGAAAGATAAAGCAGATAACCTTTTACTGAATATTTTGCCAGAGGAGACAGCCGAGGAACTTAAAACCAAAGGAAAAGCAACACCCCGATTTTATAGAAGTGTTTCGGTGTTATTTGCCGATATTCAAGATTTTACCAAACTTGCCGAAAACCTAACCCCCGAAGAGTTAGTAAGCGATTTGCAATCGTATTTTTCGAGGTTTGATGATGCTGTTGGTAATTATTTTATTGAAAAAATAAAAACCATTGGCGATGCATTTTTATGTGTGGGTGGTATTCCAATGCGGAATAAGAGTCACCCATTTGATACCGTACTTTTTGGACTTGAGCTTCAGCGTATTATAAAAAAAATTGGTATTGAGCGTAAGGGACTGGGCAAAAAAGCACTTCAGCTTAGAATTGGTATCCACTCGGGACCTGTTGTTGCCGGTGTGGTGGGCAAACAAAAAATGACCTACGACATTTGGGGCGATACTGTTAATATAGCCAAACGCGTTGAATCGGCCTGTGTGTCGGGTATGGTAAATATTTCGGCATTAACCTACGATGTTATTAAAGACTATTTTGAATGCGAGCATAGAGGAAAAATTTTAGCTAAACATAAAGGGCATATTGATATGTATTTTGTACATAAAATAAAGCCCGAATTCTCAGAAAACTCTGATGGCATTACCCCAAATAAATACTTCAAGGAGATGCTGGCTCAATTGTAGAGCTAATATTGCATAAGTAGATTTAATATTTTGTCTATTTTTAAAAGTGCATATATAGATTAGTTATAGGTAACCACGGACGAGGTTGAAAATTTTTATTTGTTAAACAAACAT
>CBDUWQ010000341.1:0-1845 GCA_965370965.1 uncultured Bacteroidales bacterium | reverse complement strand
TTTCCGATGCCTTACAGCTACATCAAACTAAACGCATGAATTATTCAGGTTAGTACCTGTTATACCACAAAAATGTTGAAAATGGTTTGCCGAAAAAATTAGGAAAGTAAACCACAAAGATATAAAAAAGAAAGTTATTAATCCATAGCAAAAAAAATTTATAATATGGGCATACTTACTTATATTTACCCAATTTTATTCAATGCTCACCAATAAGTTGTAACTAAATGAAAAACAAAAGCTTAGTATCTATCAATGACTACACAAAAGATGAATATTTAGAGATTTTACGTGTAGCTGCTGAATTTGAAAAAAAACCGGTTCAAAACATTTTAGAAGGCAAAGTGGTTGCCACCCTTTTTTTTGAACCATCAACCAGAACTCGGTTAAGTTTTGAGAGTGCGGTAAACCGATTGGGCGGAAAATTTATCGGATTTACCGATGCCTCATCGTCGAGTGTTAAAAAAGGGGAATCGTTAAAAGACACCATACTTACTGTATGCAGCTATGCCGATTTAATTGTAATGCGCAACCCGCTTGAGGGCAGTGCCCGTTATGCCAGCGAAGTAGCAACCGTACCAATTATTAATGCCGGCGATGGTGCCAACCAGCACCCCACGCAGTGCCTACTTGATTTATACTCGATACAAAAAACACAGGGAACACTTGAGAACCTGAAAATAACAATGGTTGGTGATCTTAAATACGGACGTACGGTACATTCACTATTAATGGCTATGTCGCATTTTAACCCAACATTTACATTTATTGCACCCGATGAGCTAAAAATGCCCGATGAGTATAAAATGCTTCTTGATAAAAAAGGCATTGCTTATGAAGAGCACACCGATTTAGCCGAAAATATTAAAGATTCGGACATTATTTATATGACACGTGTGCAGCGCGAGCGTTTTGCCGACCCATTAGAGTATGAAAAGGTTAAAAACGTTTATATACTAAACAACAAAATGCTTGATGACACAAAAGACAACCTAAAGGTTTTGCACCCGCTGCCCCGTGTTAACGAAATAAGCACCGATGTTGACTCAAACCCCAAAGCCTACTATTTTACTCAAGCATTAAATGGGGTATATACACGCCAGGCTATTATGGCTAAAATATTAGGGCTTAAATAAATTGATAAAAAAACATTAAGAAGAAGTATTATTACAGTAAAGACGATGGATGCATCGTCTCAACAAAAAAACACAAACAAATGAAAGAAGATAAAAAACTAAGCGTAAACGCTATACAAAACGGAACCGTAATTGACCACATACCGGCAGAAAGCCTTTTTACAGTTATATCGATATTAGGACTTGATAAGTTAGACAACAAACGAATGACATTTGGCACCAATTTTAAAAGCGAACGATTAGGCAAAAAAGCCATTATAAAAGTGTCGGGCAAATATTTTAAAGATATTGAAATTGATAAAATAGCATTGGTGGCACCAAACGCCAAGCTAAATATAATTAAGGAGTTTGAAGTTGCCGAAAAACATGAGGTAAAAGTCCCCTCAGAGATAAAAGCTATTGCCAAATGCATGAATCCAAAGTGCATTACAAACAACGAACAGATAACAACAAAATTTACAGTACTTGATAAAAACGGCAGTATTTCGTTAAAATGCAACTATTGCGAAAAAATTACCGACCGTGAACATATGGAGATTATTAGGTAGAGGATAAGAAGTTAAAAGTTGAAAGTTAAAAGTTAAAAGTGCAAAGTTAAAAGTTAAAAGTTAAAAGTGCAAAGTTAAAAGTGCAAAGTTGAAAGTTGAAAGTTAAAAGTGCAAAGTTAAAAGTTGAAAGTTGAAAGTTGAAAGTTGAAATTTGAAAGTTT
>CBDUWQ010000340.1:0-1862 GCA_965370965.1 uncultured Bacteroidales bacterium | reverse complement strand
AGCATCAGCCTGCTAATAATTTTTTTTATGTTTCTCCCCTTTTTGCTCGTTTCAATACTTTTTGATGCAATACCCTGCCAAGCCAATTTCTTTGTACCACGGTCAAAAATATCGCACACCAATGTTCCTGTAACATAGTTATACTCCTCATAAGCCACACCACCATACATATATGGGCTGCCATAACCATAGCCGTATCCATAACCATAGCCCCACCTTGGTTGATGAAACCCATAACCGCTATGTCCGTAATAATTATTGTATGAACGTACCCCTTTTTCAACATCAATCATTAAAAAAAGCGAAACAACAATATCACCTTGCCCTGTTGGGTCGTATTTTAAACCCCTCTCCGTAAATTCATCAACAAAAGCAAATTCAATTTCGCGCTGATAATATTTGCCAATATTTGTACTTGTTGAATCCCATCCATAATAACTATAAGTTTTGTACTTGCTAAAATCAAGCGAAGTATCCATATTATGGGTAATTTTTAAGCTTGAACAGCTTGCAAAAACTACCGCTGCAATAATAAAAAAAAGTATTTTATTCGTTTTCATATTTTTAATATTGAGTATCTGATTATTTTTTGTAAAAGTAGTAAAATATACAGTTTAATAATGCAAACATACATTTCATTAAAATGTTGTCATAAATAATTATTTCTACTCTACCATTAGTCGTCTTCATTTTTATAGGCATTCCAACCCTGCGCTTTAATTGTTGTGCTTCCGCCCGAACGCCCATAAAGTTTCATGCCCTCTGTTTTGTTCAAAATTTCTCCAATAACCGAAATTCCCGGTATCTCTGCAATTTTTTCAAGGTCGTTTTCCGAAACGGTAAAAAGCAGCTCATAATCTTCGCCACCGTTCATAGCATAAAGTGATGGGTCAAGGTTAAGTTCCTCGGCAACATTAATAGTCTGTGTGTCAATCGGTATTTTTGCCTCCTCAATTTTTGCTCCACAGCCCGATTGGTTGCAGATATGCATTATCTCCGATGATAAGCCATCTGAAATATCAATCATGGCAGTAGGTACAATATTGGCCTTATGCAAAGCTTCAATTACATCTTTTCGTGCTTCGGGTTTTAACTGCCTCTCAAGCACATAGTCGTAAGCTGAAATATTGGGCTGCGAATTGGGATTTACCATAAACACCTCTTTTTCGCGTTTAAGTATTTGCAACCCGGCATACGATGCCCCAAGGTCGCCTGTAACACAAATATAATCTCCCTTTTTTGCAGTATTCCGGTAAACGGCCTTGCCTTTTTCAACCTCACCAATAGCAGTAATACTAATACATAACCCAGTAACCGAGCTGGCAGTATCGCCTCCAACTAAATCAACATTATAGTTTTCGCATGCTTTATGAATTCCCTCGTACAACATATCAACTGCCTCAAGCGAAAATTTACCCGATAAAGCTATGGAAACTGTAATTTGTTTTGGAATTGCATTCATGGCATAAACATCGCTCAAATTTACTATTACAGCCTTATAGCCAAGATGCTTTATGGGCGTGTAAACCAAATCAAAATGGACTCCCTCAACCAGCAAATCAGTAGTAACCACAATATTTTTGTTGCTATGGTTTAGTACTGCTGCATCGTCGCCAACTCCCTTAATGGTTGATTTATGTTTTATTTTTATGTTTTTGGTAAGCTTTTCAATTAACCCAAATTCGCCTAGCTCATCTATTGATGTAAGTTTTTTCTTTTCAGACATATTTTTTGCTGTTTTCAAAATAATATTTAGTGCCCACAAAATTAATCATAAATTAAAGGTAAACTACATATTAATTAATTAATAGAGGTGTTTATTTAGATACAACTATAATATTCTTATATTCAATACTATCGCC
>CBDUWQ010000339.1:0-1874 GCA_965370965.1 uncultured Bacteroidales bacterium | reverse complement strand
AAGCATTATGCACACAATCAACTCTTTACATTAATGCGGATTAGATGCGAAACTTCAGTAAATAAATAAACAAAAACACACATAATTAAAACTCTTATACAAATGAAAAAAATATCAATATCATTATTATTAATTGGGTTGGCTATTCAATCCTTTTCGTGTACTGTAATTGCAGTTGGCAAAAAAGCATCGGCCGATGGCTCAGTAATAATTTCGCACACCGATGCCGGACCTGATTGCCGTGTACATTATGTGCCGCCAAAAACTTATAAGCCCGGTACAATGGCAAATATTTATTTTGGCATGGTTGATTTAGGAAGACCACTTGGCGATTACGGCGAGGTTTTAGGGCAGTTGCCACAGGTGGAACAAACATATGGCTATTTTCAGTCGGCTTACCCACAAATAAACGAATACCAGTTGGCTATTGGCGAAAGTACCCAAAGCCAGCGCAATGAGCTTAGGGTTGACCCGGGCATCTGCAAACAGATAATGACTATTGAACAGGCGCAAGCATTTGCTATGCAAAGGTGCAAAACTGCAAAAGAAGCCATTACATTAATTGCTAATTTGATGGAGACTTATGGTTTTTTACCCTCGTGTGTTGGCGAAAGTGAATCGCTTGCAATTGGCGATGTAAACGAAATTTGGGTAATGGAGTTTTATAGTGTTGGCAACAGTTGGACTCCTGATAGCGGCAAGGCCGGTGTAATTTGGGCTGCACAGCGTGTACCCGACAATCATGCGCTTATTATTCCTAATTGGAGTATAATTAAGCAGATAGATATTGAGGATAAAGATAATTACCGCGCATCGTCAAACTATATGCAGGTAGCTATCGATAGTGGATGGTATAACCCAAATTCAGGAATGCCTTTTATTTGGCAACAGGCATATTCGCCTATGCTTAGAGAGTGGGCAACAAACCGTTTTTGGAAATTTTATTACGATAACGCCCCTCAATTAGGGTTGCCCAACCGCTATACAACCGACCCATTTAAAGGCGACAACCAATATACACAGTTTGTTGAGCCTTTGTCGGCTTATCCTTTTTCGGTAAAACCGATAAAAAAAATTAGTGTGAAAGATATAATGGCTTTTCAGCGATGCACATTTAAAGGTACTATTTACGATAAGGAGAATGCCCCTGTTTGGTACTATCCAAATGATGAGGGAAAATTGGTTAAAAGTGCAATTGCAACACCTTTTCCCACAGCCGAAATGCGCAAGGTGCTTAATATTAACCGCAGGCGTAATGTTGCCAGGGCGCGTGGCGAGTATGGCATGATAGCCCAGTTACGCGGTTGGCTGCCAAATAGTGTTGGCGGTATTTACTGGTTTTATGTTGATAATGCATACACAAGCGCTTATGTGCCAATTTATGCCGGAGCAACCGATGTGGCCGAATGTTATAAAATTTACGATAAAGAAAAATTTGATAATAACAGTATCCGCTGGTGTGTTGATTTTGTTGACAATTTATTATACTTACGTTGGCAAGATGCTATTAAAGATTTGCGTGCAGAGCGCGACCCATTAGAGCATAGCTTTTTTGACGAGCAAGCCGAAGTGGATAAAAAGGCTCAGAAATTATTGGCAAAAAATCCTGAAAAAGGAGAGGAGTTTTTAACAAAACTTACCATTGAACGTATGAATAAAGTGCATAAAATGTTTATTGATATGCGCTTTAAGCTGATAACCAACTATACAAATAATAATCAAGGAATTTAGAGTTGGTAAAAAAGTATGTATCTGTCTTTACCGCCAAGGATGGCGGTGTTACAATGGACCACCGCCATCCTTGGCGGTATAATATTTTTGGGCTTTATTAAAAACTTATTGCTTTTGTTGGTGCAATTTTGCAGCCTTATTCT
>CBDUWQ010000338.1:0-1890 GCA_965370965.1 uncultured Bacteroidales bacterium | reverse complement strand
AACATCCGAGTATAGCGAAAGGTGGTTATATTCACCTTATGGCATTATGCCGGATTATTTAATTTGTTGTGCAATTTACAAGCTATATGTTAAATGTCCAAACTATCCATAGGGCTTTTTATTTTAATTAGTACATTATTGGCTACATAGGTGTATATCTGTGTCGTTTTCAGGCTATTATGTCCTAATAAGCTTTGTATATACCTTATATCCGTTCCTGTTTCCAATAAACTGGTGGCAAATGTATGCCGTAGCAAATGTACACTGCCTTTTTTGTTAATTGTATACTGCTTTTTTAGGCGGTCAAAAATTTTCCAGATACTACTTGTTGAGTATTGCCCCCCTGTTTGACCTACAAAAAGCCATCCTTGAGGTTTATATTCTGACATGTATTTTTTCAGGCATTTTATTGAAAAATCAGAAAGAATACTTATTCGCCCTTTATTTCCTTTACCTTTATTTATGGATACTATTTTTCTTTCAAAGTCAATATCTTCTGGCTTTAAGTTTATTAACTCATTTCTTCTCATCCCCGACGAAAACAATAATGATATGATACATTTGTGCTTAATATTTCCGATTTTTGAAAATAGTTGGTTCAATTCCTTTTTATTTAATACGGTTGGAACTTGCTTTTCTTTCTTTGCACGAGGTAAACTATATACTGTTCTGGCTTTATCAAGTGTTTTTTCAAAATAATATTTAATCGCATTTATCAATTGATTTTGCACGGTGCCCGAGATATTGTTCTTTTCAATTTCCCATAACATATAGTCTATTATTTCTTTAGTTGTAATATTCTTGATATCTATTCCATAAAAATAGGCAAGGAAACGCTTAAACATTGAAATATATATATTTTTTGTAATCTCGCTGGCTCTCTTGATTGTTAAGGTGTTTCTGAACTCTTGCATCACCCTGTTATCAACAGGTTTGTTATAATACCATTTTTGACACTTTGTATTTATTATCTTTTTTTCCTGATGTTTGACATTAATATTACAGCCCTCATTTGTAAAGTATTTTTTTATATACAGGTAATTATCATTCCCTCCTCTAATTACCCATAATTTATGCTTTTTTATAAAATATGCCTGGCTAAATGTTTTGATTTTATCAACCCATCCACTTTTTTCAATTGCGGGAAGTTTAATAAATATTTTATATTGTGTCTTGCTTGTGGTTATTATTACTGATTTATTGTCGGTTTCAGGTAAATTGGATTTGGGTTTAAAAAAGTCATTCCCGTCAATCCATGCAACACCCTTAAACTTTGAATAAACTAATTGAAGATTGGACTTATTGTTTTGTATAAAAGCCATTTCATATTGACTGCTCCATCTTACATTCGGCAATTCTTTTATTAGTGCCTGTATTACCTTGTTAGGATAAAATTTAAGACCGATCATTTTTTTCTTGTTGATTAACAAATGTTTGAGGGTAATGCTGATTTTATTTTCCATTTTTTTATTTCAAATATCGTGAATAAATTTAAATTAGGGGTATGTTATTCGAATAACTTACGTATATTGTTCACTTAAATTAAATTTGCAATTATGCGAATACAAAAAAACTGTCTGCATTGTGGTAAGGAGTTGAAAGGTAGAATTGATAAAAAATTCTGCGATAAATACTGTAAAAGTGCCTACCACTACAAAAAAAACCAGGAGGAAGCTCCCAGATTTTATAACCTTGTAGACAATCAGTTAAAACTAAATCGCAGTATATTAAAAGCTTACAACAAAGCTGGCAAAGCTACTGTAAGGGCAGAAATACTCTTAAAAGAAGGTTTTAACCCTAAATTTATGACACACTACTGGAAAAACAAAAAGGGTGATGTTTACTTGTTCGTTTTTGAATTTGGGTTTTTAAGCCGCAAAGAGAATGGCA
>CBDUWQ010000337.1:0-1920 GCA_965370965.1 uncultured Bacteroidales bacterium | reverse complement strand
ATACAAAGCAAAATATTTATGGATATACAACATTTATGGTTGCTGATTTTTCGTAGGTTTTACCTTGCAATGTTTTAAACCACATATAATAAATATATCCTCCTTCGGTTACAGCCCTTCCTCCATTGGCTGTTCCGTTCCATTTATCATCTGAATTATCGGTTGCAAAAACAGCACCTCCGTATTTATCGTAAATTATTAGCTTAAACTCTGTAATAATTGCATTTTTTATATAACTATTTTCGTTACCACTTTCCCAAAACGGTCCAAAAACATCGTTTAATCCATCTCCATTTGGAGAGAAAGCTGTGGGCGGTTCTATTTTTGGAATTCGCGATACGCAAATCTCATTTGAGTAACTTGTGTTGCCATTTGTTTCTAAAGCTTCAATTGTAAAGCAGAATACTTCGGCCGTATTTTGAGGGTCAATTTCTTCAAAAACAAAATATGCTGTGTTTTCATTAGTGTTTTCAGGTAAATATTGTGTTCCATCAACAATAATACTAATATTATAATTTTCCATTGATTCAATAAAACTACTGTTCCATTCTAATGTAACTTCGGTTTCGTTTGATTCTGCATTTAATACAATTGGCTGTACAACATCGGTTTCCATAATAGTATCGCCACAAACATTAATTGCTTTTACTTTATAGTATAGGGGTTGGTTGATTGTGTTGTGGCTAAACTCAATTGTTTGGTATTCGTTGTCAAACTGTTTAAATTCAACTTCAGAATATCCTGTTGTTTGCTTACTGCTTATCATTAATGAGTGCCCATGTAAATCGGCAGTATTGTCGATATTTACTGTAAAATTTGCAGAGTTTCCATTATAAGCAATATTATAGAAATAAAACAATGTTGAATCGGGATGATTTATTGGGGTAGTATAAATTGAGGCTGTGTTGGAAGTGGATGTAAAGTTTGAATTTGCATTTTTAATGGCTTTAATATAATAGGAATAAGTTATGTTACCATCAATATGATTATCTGTATATGTTGTATCACTAATTCCGGGCTGAATAGGATCTGTATCATCATTACGGTATATATTGTAATTAGCTCCACTATCCCAACCTTTATAAGGTGTCCATGTTAATGTATTGGTCATTTTACATGAATCATATTTTATTGGGTTTAAAAAAATGGTGTGGTGGGCAGGGCTAGGAAGCCCAAAGTATTGTTTATCATTTATATAAGCCGCCATATAAAAACTTTCACTTTTTATATGTGCTTGGGCATTTTCATCTAAATACATGTATTCATCAGCAGCTAAATCATCTGTAACAATTTGGTAACCATTATGAGTCTCATCTTTAATATATCGCCAAAGTATATAACCGGTTACACCCTCGGTAGGGCTTGGTAGCCAGTATAACCTAACAGCCCCGGGGTGCTCATCAGATGGTTCAATAGTTATACTTGTTATAGTTGGAGGGTCAGGCTGTTGTGCCATAGTATTTTGCCCAAAAATGAAAATTAGGGTAAAGACAATAATAAAAAAGATATGTATTCTCTCAAAAACCATATAAAATATTAACGGTTTCAAATATAATATATTTTAATTTACTCTATAACAAATTACTACTGAGGGTACAATAAGTGTTGCATTAGTGCATTGCTAAATTGCTAAATTGTTGAATTGTTAAATTTTCATATAACTCCGTTCTCCAGTCTTCCCCAAAATATTGCCCACTAATTACACGAATTTACACGAATTACTATTTGTTTTATTCAGTTTCCATTGTCCGTTCTCCGTTTCTTTTTTTACTCAAATTTGCCTACAACAACGGTAATCAGTTTATCGGTAATAAAATATTTATTAGCAAGGTAATGCAACTGCTCGGGTGTTATGGTTAAAATTGTCTGTTTCATATTTTCAAAATATTCAAATCCCATATTGTATTGTAAAACAGCCCT
>CBDUWQ010000336.1:0-1922 GCA_965370965.1 uncultured Bacteroidales bacterium | reverse complement strand
TTTACTTCGCCATCGCGAAACGATTTTATATTAAATTTTGTTGACAGCGCATTTGCCGCTTTAATACCCACACCATTTAGCCCTACCGATTTTTTAAACACTTTGGAGTCATATTTTCCGCCTGTATTCATTTTTGACGACACATCAATAAGCTTTCCCAAAGGTATTCCGCGACCGTAATCACGTACGGTAACATCCCTGTCAGTAATAGTAATATCTATCTGTTTGCCATTGCCCATCACAAACTCATCAATAGAATTATCTATTACCTCTTTTATTAAAATATATATACCATCATCGCGCGACGAGCCATCGCCAAGTTTGCCTATATACATACCCGGGCGCAGGCGTATGTGCTCTTTCCAATCAAGTGTTTTTATTGCATCTTCTGAATAAACTGCCGACATATTATTTTGATTTTGCACAAATATAGTTATTTGAAAGGCTATTTGGAAAGCAATTTATTAACACCTGTTAATAAACCATGAGGGTTTTTAAAAAAAAAACACCAATTAGCATAATAAACAATAGTGGCTTGATTTACAATAAATAATTTTTTGATAATTTAGGATATGATTATGAACTTCAATAATAATGTATTAACTATGTAAAAAACATTAACAACATTGTAAATCCTCATAATTTTAAATATGAATGCTTTAAAATATTGTTTACTCGTGTTTTTATTATTAAGTGGGAGCACTTTATTGGCTCAGTTTGATAACTTTATGAAAGTTACAGGGGAGTAGCCAATCTTTACCAGTATATAGTTAAAAATTTATATGTGGCATTTGAATATGCTGGTGCATATAGTAAAGACTATCTTGACAAAGATGGTTATGCTGACAGATTGTAGTTTATGGAAATGTATAGTTTTTAACAACAAACAGGTTATAAAAAATAGATGTTAAATACTGAAAAAAAGCAATCCATATTAATTGATGCATTAATTATCATGCTTTTTTTAACTATTTTAGCCCTATTATATCAATAATATTTGCGTACAGTTACTTTTCTGTAAAGAAAAATAATAATTAAACAATGCAAAACTTAAAAAAACAAATTATAATAGTTTTAATGCTATTTTCGGCATCAGGTTTTTCACAAAACGGCAGCTTTACAGGTATGGGCAATTCATCAGTAATGTTGTATGATTTTTGGGCCATTTATAACAATCAAGCCGGGCTTGCAAATATTGAACGCTCCGAGGTGGGTATATGCTATGAAAATAATTATGCAATGTGGGAAACGGGTAAGCAAGCTTTAGGTTTTGTTTTGCCCACAAAAACAGGTAATTTTGCGTTATCGGTAAGCAGATATGGATATACGGGATATTCCGAAAATAGTGTTGGGTTAGCGTTTGCACGAAACCTTGGAAAAATATTCTCGGCGTCAATTCAGTTTGACTACCTATTTTACACACAATCGGAAAATTACGGGTATAAAGGGGCTCTACTTTTTCAGGTGGGGTTTATTAGTACACCTATTGAGAACCTGCAAATAGGGTTGCATGTGTATAACCCCGGGCGTGTAACACTTGAAGACTATAATGATAAAAGGGTTCCTACTGTAATACGGTTTGGGCTTGGTTATTATTTTAGCGAGCAGGTACTTCTTTCGGTTGAGACAGAGAAAGATATCGATCAAAAAAACCGCTTTAAAACCGGGCTGCAATATGAAATTATTGACGGGTTTTTTATCCGTACCGGCTTTTTGACCAACCCAAACCAGTTTAGCCTTGGTATAGGATATACTAATAATGACTTTACTGTAGATATAGCAACAACTACCCATGAGTCGTTGCCGCTATCGAGCCAAATATCGTTTAAATACCGGTTTTAATGTTCATAACATTATTATATTGTATTACCTTAAATCCGCAAGACCTAACAGGTCTTTGTTGATTAACAATTGATTAGGCA
>CBDUWQ010000335.1:0-1976 GCA_965370965.1 uncultured Bacteroidales bacterium | reverse complement strand
CTAAATTATAGTAACTATGAAAAGCACTTTACTGCAAATTACCCATGCCGGAATGGGAATGGGTAATGATACTCTTGGATTACAACTTATATCAAACTACCTAAAACTAATTTATGAAGAGAGGCAATTGCCAAGTTTTATAACTTTTTATAACGAAGGCGTAAAATTATTGTGTGGCGATTCACCTATAATTAATATCTTAAAAAACATTGAAATTAAGGGAGTTAAACTAATAGCCTGTAAAACTTGCTTAAATCATTTTAACCTAACATCAAAAATTGAGGTAGGAATAACCGGAACCATGGCAGATATTGTCAACTTGCAGGTGTCGACAACTAAGGTCATAAATTTATAAAATAGTTTTATACAATTTAACTGATTACATAAACGCTTGCAAATTTTATATTATACTTAGGCTATTATAATGATACAGGAGAAATTAATTATACCAAAAAACATCCATAAATAAAATTTATATACGCAATGAAAGAGGATTTTCTCCATTATATATGGAAATATAGCCTGTACAATAACAGCCCGCTTCAATTAACCGATGGTACACCTGTTGAGGTACTATCTTGTGGTGAGCACAACCATGATTCGGGACCCGATTTTTTTAATGCCAAAGTAAAAATTGGTGATACCATTTGGGCAGGCAATGTTGAAATTCACGTACTATCGTCAGATTGGCATCGGCATAAGCATCAAAAAAACAGAGCATACGATAATATAATACTGCATGTGGTAGGCAAAAACGATACGGAGATAAAAAGGGAAAACGGGCAATTAATACCTATGTTAGAGCTTTCGTGCCCAAAAGATGTGTATGAGCAGTATCTGTATTTAATGCAAAGCAAAAATTGGGTTGCCTGCGAATCGTTTTTAAATAAGGTTAATCCTCTTGTTATTATTGATTGGAAAGAAGCCCTTTTGGTGGAGCGCCTTGAGGAAAAATCGAAAACAATTGAAGAGAGGTTTTTAAACAACAACAAAAATTGGGAAGAGACGTTTTACCAAACTCTTGCGGCCAACTTTGGGTTTAAAACCAATACATTACCTTTTGAGATGCTGGCTAAATCAGTATCAATAAATAGTTTGGGCAAACACAAAGATCAACTTCCTCTTATTGAGGCTATGCTATTTGGGCAAGCAGGGTTGCTGCCAAAAAAACCATCTGAGCCATATACAATACAGTTGTTAAAAGACTACGAACACTTAAAAAACAAATTTAATTTACAATCCATGAGCGGGCATTTATGGAAATTTTCAAAACTCCGCCCCTCAAATTTCCCAACTATAAGGTTGGCTCAGTTTGCGGCATTAATTCACAATTCAAGCGCATTAATGTCAAAAATTATTGAAGCAGATAGTTTTACCGAGGTAAAAAAATATTTTGAGTTTGAGGCTTCAGAATACTGGCAACACCATTATGTTTTTGAAAAGGCATCGGTTAAACGCAATAAAAATTTTGGCGACAATGCCTTCCAAAACATTGTAATTAATACTATTGCACCATTTTTTGCTTTATATGGCAAACTAAAAAACAACCCGCATTACACCCAAAAAGCTTTAAACTGGCTAACACAGCTAAAGCCCGAACAAAACAATATTACAAAACATTGGCAACAACTTGGCGTTGATGTAAAAAATGCCTTCGATTCACAATCGTTAATTCAACTAAAAAATATATATTGTAACAAAAGTAATTGTCTTAATTGCCGAATTGGTAATCAGGTAATCAGGCACAATTTCTACTAAAAGATGAGAAAAAAAAGGTTTTCATCATTTACTATTTCAATTGCCATGTTAGTAACCATATTTATTGTGGGGGCAACCGGTTATGTGTTTATTGAGGGCTATAGCATTGCCGATGCAATTTTTATGACAGTAATTACAGTTTCAACAGTTGGCTTTAACGAGGTTGAACCCCTATCGCCCACAGGCGAAATGTTTACCATATTTATGATAATTTTTAG
>CBDUWQ010000334.1:0-2004 GCA_965370965.1 uncultured Bacteroidales bacterium | reverse complement strand
TATATTTGGTTGAATATTATCTTAAATCGGTGGTTTTTAGACAAACTGCCGTTGGTTTTAATACAAGGATAATTGTTTTTTCCAATCAAAGTTTCCATATATTGAAACTTTTTCTTACCTTTGTCTCAAATAGATTTATTCATGATGAAGCATAAATTTGAAGTGATATTTTTAGATGAGGCGATTGAATTTGTTAGAAAACTTGACCCAAAATCTAGAAATAAGATTTTTTACAACATTGATAAAGCAAAGTTAGTCAATGACCCTAAATTATTTGAAAAACTAGAAGGGGAGATATGGTATTTTAGGACTAAGTTTTTATCTTTACAATATAGAGTATTTGCATTTTGGGATAAATCTGATAAAACAGAAACTCTTGTTATAGCAACACATGGAGTTATAAAGAAATCGAATAAAATACCAAAATCTGAAATTAAAAAAGCAGAAAGAATTAGACAGGAATATTTTAAAAATAAAAATATCTAATCATGGAAACAGTAGGAAAAATGAAAATGATGACTCTAAACCAATTGAAAGATGAACATATTGGACAAGTTGGTACTCCTGAACGTGATGCTTACGAATTTGAATTAAAAGTTGATATTCTTGGAGAAATGATTAAATCTGTAAGGAAAGACCGTCATTTAACTCAAGAACAATTAGGGCAATTGGTGGGAGTAAATAAATCACAGATTTCAAAATTAGAACGGAATACTAAAAATGTAACTATTGAAACAATTTTGAAAGTTTTTAGAGCCTTAAAAACAAATATTAGATTCACTATTGAAAGCATGGATGAACAATACGGTTTAGCATAAAGTACTAAAACCAATCGAGTCGATGGCTGACTACCGCTTGATAGTCAGTACACCTCTCACATTTATCTGCCGTAATGAAATGAAGGCACGACAACCGTATCCCGATGGAATAATCGGGAGAGTACGGGTCTTCCCAAATCGAGTTCGGGACAGGCTGAATACGGCGGTTCATTAACCATCAACCATTTTGTTCACGAAGTTTCAAAAAGTACTCCACACAAGAGATATACTTACGCTGTTTAAGGCGTTCAATTGTAATTGTAGTACCCATAATTGGGCTACAAGCTACTTTCCAACCACCCATGCGAGTTCTTGACCACGCATACGCCTCTCTTGGCGATTTGCCTAATCGGATAAGACTACGCATTTTCTTGTTAGGCTTCTTCCAGTGATGCCATTAGAGTATATTTTTCTTTATCAAGGCGAAAATTCTTTGAATAGTTATGTTTATTGAAATAATTTTCAACAAAGAAAAAGGAAAATAGAAATGGTGTATATCGGGTGTTTTGCTTTATAATTGGTATAACTCTTGCCTGCCTTTGTCGTCAGGCATTATGCATATTAGAAGTAAATCTTTGTGTTCGGAAAAAATTTCTTAATCTGCTTTTTCTGAAAACTATTCAAACGTGGGTTTCTCTCAATATGCAGTTCGCTAAGCGATTTCATGCCCGAAAGTTGCTTGTTAAAATATAGTATTTGGTTATTGTTTAAATATAGCTTTTTTAAACTTACAAGTGCCCCAAGCGACTTATCAACCTTTTCAATGGCATTATCCGAAAGGTTGAGCTCCTCAAGTTTTGACAGCTTATAAATAGAGCCGCCTACCCTTTTAATACTATTTTGGTTTAGGAATACTATATTTAAATTACTCGCATATCCAATATTTGTTGGCACAGCATTTAAACTGTTGATTGAAACATCAAGTGTTTCAAGTTTTTTAAGGTTGCCCATTTTTGCCGTAAATACAGTTATTTTATTAATACTTAAGTCAATAACTTTTACATTAGGTAAATTGATGCTATTGCCTGTTACCTGCTTTATTTTATTATTTGATAAATTTAATTCTTCAAGGTTTTCAAGCTCTCCCAGCTCATCGGGTATTTTTGTCAATCTGTTATGGCTTATATTAAGTTTTTAGAGGTGTTAACTTAGTTACAATTATTTTTATTATCTTTGCATAAATAAA
>CBDUWQ010000333.1:0-2045 GCA_965370965.1 uncultured Bacteroidales bacterium | reverse complement strand
ACCCAAATGATGGAACTTTTTTTTTATTTAACAAATCATCAGAAGATTTTTTAGGAAGCATTACCATTACAAATATTGCAGGAAAAATTGTTTATTTTAAAAATAATATATCAATATCAGAAAATGGGGTAAAATACTTTAACTTAACAGAACTGCCCAACAATATATATATTGCACGTTTTCACAGCTCTAATTATTCAGAAATATTCAGAATTGTTATTATAAAATAATTATTTGCTTATAGTAAATAGTTACCTTTGCAAAGGCAACAGGCATATTTTAAATTGAAATAATATATTTTTGCTAAAATGAACAGCAACCAACTTTTTGCACAAATTCAGAAAAAACGCAGCTTTTTATGTGTAGGGCTTGATACCGATATAGAGAAAATACCAAACCATTTAAAAAAACTAGACGACCCTATATTTGAATTCAACAAACAGATAGTTGATACTACCAATAAATATACTGTGGCATATAAACCAAATATGGCATTTTACGAAGCAACCGGCTTAAAGGGCTGGCAAAGCCTGCAAAAAACAGCCAACTATATTAAAACAAACTACCCCGAAATATTTATTATTGCCGATGCCAAACGCGGCGATATAGGCAATACTGCAAAAATGTATGCCAAGGCTTTTTTTAACGATATGAATTTTGATGCTGTTACAGTTGCTCCTTATATGGGAGAAGATTCTGTAACCCCGTTTTTGGGCTACAAAGATAAATGGGTAATACTTTTGGCACTTACCTCAAACAAAGGAGCCGACGATTTTCAGTTTTTAGGTAACCCACCATTATACCAACAAGTAATAAAAAAATCGCAGCTATGGGCATCACCCAACGAACTTATGTTTGTGGCAGGAGCCACACGGGCATCAATGCTTGCAGATATAAGAAAATTGGCGCCCGATAATTTTTTGCTTGTGCCCGGTATTGGTGCGCAAGGCGGCAGCCTGTCTGAAGTGGCTAAATACGGAATGAACAGCAAGTGCGGGCTGCTGGTAAATTCATCGCGTAGTATTATATATGCTGACAGCACCGAAAAATTTGCAAATATAGCAGGTGAAAAAGCAAAAGAACTGCGCAACGAGATGGATGAACTATTGAACTTGTACTGTTAATGCACAAATATCAAGGGGTAAAAAAGTATTGAATAATTTTTGTATCACAATTGGTATAATTAAACAGATGCATCCTCCGTTTTATCAGAATCGGCAATAAGTTCAAAAATCATTTTAAGCTCATTTTGTGTAAGGTCTCTCCATTTTCCCACAGGCAAATCACCCAATTGCACATTCATAATACGTGTGCGTTTTAAGCCAACAACCTTATAATTAAAATGTGCGCTCATACGCCGTATTTGCCTGTTTAACCCTTGCGTTAAAACAATTTTAAACACAAATCTGCTTAATTTAGCCACCCTACATTTTTTTGTAATTTCATCTAAAACAGGTACACCATTGCCCATACGGGTAATAAAATCGTTTGTAATAGGTTTATTAACTGTAACTATGTACTCTTTTTGGTGGTTATTGCCGGCACGCAAAATTTTATTGATAATATCGCCATGGTTAGTTAAAAAAATAAGTCCTTCCGATGGTTTATCGAGCCTGCCGATAGGATAAATACGTTTAGGGTAATTTATAAAGTCGGTAATATTGCTTTTAACCTTTTTTTCGGTGGTGCAGGTTATACCAATGGGCTTATTAAAAGCTAAGTAAACATACTTCTCTTTTTGTTTTAACGGTTTTCCGTCAATAGCTATTTCATCGGTTTCGTCAACGCGTGTTCCCAGTTCAGGTATTTTACCATTAACCAAAACTTTGCCCTCCTCAATCAGTTTATCGGCACCCCGCCGCGAGCATATACCTGTTTCGCTAATAAACTTGTTTAACCGTTTTTTCTGTTGTAGTTCGCCCATTATTGTGCCAAATATACAATATTTTGAAAAAAACTAACTTGATAGTTTTTTAACTACTTTTGTAAACTAAATTATAGTAACTATGAAAAGCACTTTACTGCAAATTACCCATGCCGGAATG
>CBDUWQ010000332.1:0-2055 GCA_965370965.1 uncultured Bacteroidales bacterium | reverse complement strand
AAAAATGAACGGCTTAAAAGCCGAAAAGTCATACAGTCTCTTTTTGTTCAAAACAGGCATTTAAAAATTTATCCCTTTAAATTGGTTTGGCTAACTGAATATAATAAACAGCATTTTTCGTTAAAAATGGGGGTTACAGCAACCAAGCGGCTGCACAAACTTGCCGTAACCCGAAACTTTATTAAACGCAGAATGCGCGAATGCTTGCGCTTAAATAAATTGTTAATAAACGATAAACTATTGCATAAAAACATAAATTTGTCATTTATGTTAATGTATGTAGGTAGCGAAATAGTTTCCTATAAAGAGTTTGATACAAAAATAAAACAGCTGTTAATTCGTTTAACAGAAAAGATAAATAAAGCAGGGTGATTTTTTTAAACGTAACCTTTGCTAAATCAGTTCTACTAATAAAGCACAAGTAATAACTGATAAATTATTAATCTAAATTTTTATAATAATGAGAATTAGTAAAAAGTTTAAAATAATTTCGGTTGCAATTTTTATTGCAGCTATAGTAGGTTTTATTTCGTTTGACGATGAGAATTTTCAGATAGCAAAAAATCTGGATATTTATAATACCCTGTTTAGGGAACTCAGTATTTATTATGTTGATGAAGTTGATACTGGCGATTTGATTAAAACCAGTATTGATGAGATGCTAAACTCGCTGGATCCTTATACGGTTTATATTCCCGAATCGAAAATGGAAGACTACCGTTTTATGACAACAGGACAGTATGGTGGCATTGGTGCGTTGATACGAGCAAGTGGTGATTTTGTTATAATAACCGAGCCATATGAAGGTTTTCCGGCATATAAAGCTGGTTTAAAGGCCGGCGATAAGATTGTTGAAATTGATGGTAAAACAGTTAAGGGTAAAAACTCGCAAGATATTAGTGAGCTGCTTAAAGGCGAACCCAATACTAAAATTAAACTTAGTGTTGATAGGCCAAATGAAAGCAAACCTATTGAAATAGATGTTATTAGAGAAAAAATTCAAATAAACAGCATACCTTATTCAGGCATGTTAAATAAAAATATTGGTTATATAAGGCTATCAAGTTTCACAAAAAATTGCAGCAATGAGTTTAAAAAAGCATTTAAAGCATTAAAAAGCAGCAATGATTTACAAGGTTTGGTTTTTGACCTTAGAGGAAATCCTGGGGGGTTGTTAATGGAAGCAGTTGCCATATCTAACCTTTTTATTCCAAAAGGACAAGAGGTGGTAAGCACCAAAGGCAAGGTAAAACAATGGAATAGGACATATAAAGCAACCAACGACCCATTAGACCTTGAAATACCAATTACTGTACTTGTAAATAGGGGTTCTGCCTCAGCATCAGAAATTGTTTCGGGTGTTTTACAAGATTTAGACAGAGGAGTAGTTATTGGCACCCGTACTTTTGGAAAAGGATTGGTGCAAACCACACGCGACTTGAGCTATAACTCAAAACTTAAATTAACTACAGCCAAGTATTATATACCAAGTGGCAGGTGTATTCAGGCACTTGATTATACCCACAGAAACGATGATGGCAGTGTGGGAAAAATTCCTGATTCGTTAATTACAGAATTTAAAACCAAAATTGGGCGTATAGTTTACGACGGGGGTGGTGTAATGCCCGATATAAAGGTTAAAACACAACTGTTAAGCAAAATATCGGTTAGCCTATATACCAAAAACTTTATTTTTGATTATGCAACCCAATACCAGTATGAATTTGATAGTATTCCACAAATTGATAAATTTTATATTACTGATGAAATTTATAACGGCTTTATAGAGTTTCTATCAGATAAAGATTTTGATTATATGCCTGAAAGCGAAAAAATGCTTGACAAACTTGAAAAAGCAATAAAAAAAGACAAATATAGTGATAGGATAAATGGCGAAATTGACGACCTACGCAAAAAACTGGCTCACAACAAGGATAAAGATATGCAAAAATTCAAATCAGAAATAAGTGATTTGCTAAGGGAAGAGATAATAAGCAGATATTATTATCAAACAGGCAGGGCAAAGGCTATGATTGCCGAAGACCCTGTTGTTGA
>CBDUWQ010000331.1:0-2063 GCA_965370965.1 uncultured Bacteroidales bacterium | reverse complement strand
CCAATACCAATACCTTAAATATGGCAAACTATTTATACAAAACAACACTTATCAAACAGGGTGCTACCGCACCAAGCAAACCGCCAAGCAATGACACCGATTTGCAAGACTTTGAAAATAATCATAAAGCCAACGCACTTGAGGTTGACGAAGTTTTATTGTCAGAAACAACATTTGTGATTACGATTGATTACGCAACTTTTGTTACTCATATAGACGGTACAGTTATTGTTTGGGCTGATGTGAAGTACAAAGACGATACCAACATCTATGAGTTAAACTTATTATCAAATAACACGCTATGAAAAACAGGATTAAAGTATTGGTGATACCGCCTCAAGTAACTGACCCTGAAGATATTGAGGAAATTATAAACGAGTGGGTGAGCAAAGGGTGGGTATTTATACAAATATCAGTCTTTGCCAATAAAAACTTTGTTATACTACAAAGGCAGGTAGTAGGTTAAAATGTATAAACAACCCTATAAATATATATAGAATATAATTAGTAGTATGAGCAAAACTATACGAAAAACCTACAAAACCAAGACAAAGGCGACAAGCAACCGCACCTTGTCAGTTAAAATCTCAACTTCAACACCTGACCGCTCAAAAGACGTAGTACAACCCAAAGGTGTAAAACTTGCCAATTACAAGCGTAACCCCGTTGTTGCACTCAACCACAATTATCAGGGCTTACCCATTGCAAAGACAACAAGCATACAAGTTACAGATGACGGTATTATGGCTGATGTGCAATTTCCTAAGAAGGGCGTGCACAAGCTTGCTGATACCGTTTACTCACTTTACAAAGACGGTTTTATGAACGCTTGGAGTATTGGCTTTATACCTGAAACTTACAAAGACCGCAAAGAGGGTGGCAAAGAGTTTACCAGTTGGGAATTGCTTGAGTATAGTGCGGTACTCGTGCCTGACAACCCTGAAGCATTAACAATGGTAAGAAGTAAGGGTTACGACTTCAATGACAAAGGGTGGCTTGTCAGTAAGTCAACGATACCTTACAAGAAGTACCCGCTTGCACCTATTGAGGAAGATTGGAACGGGTCAGGGCAAGTTGCAAGTGCTGATGTTGACGACCTCAAGCTTATGGCTACTTGGTTTGATAGTGAAAAGCCCGACATTAAGACCAGTTACAAGCTACCTCATCACAGAGCAAGTGACAAATACACAGTATGGCGTGGTGTAGCTTCAGCAATGGGGGCACTCTTAGGTGTAAGAGGCGGGGTTGTTATGCCTGACGCTGACCGCAAAAGCGTGTATGACCACTTGGCAAAGCATTATGCTGAGTTTGACCGTGAAGCACCAGAGTTTAAGAACTACAAACCCGCAGAGCTTAAAAAGATGTTTGGCAAAGATGTAAAGCCTAAGACCAAGAAGGTTAACAAGCCAAAGAAGGTTGTAAAGTATGCACTTGATGACAATGTGCGGGTTGAGATTAAACAAACGATTAACTCATTGAAGGTAATGCAAGACCGATTTACCAAGCTACTTAACGCTCAACCAAAAGAGCCTCAAAATGAAACCGAAAAGGTTATTGACCTTGTTGAAGGGCTAAAACTTGCCGATAAGACTATTGGCATTGCCCTACGAAACTACAAAAACAAGGCTAACAGGTAAATATGTCAACAATGACTAGATACCTTGCCTAGCAAAGAGCTATTAAGGGGCGTGATAAATATGAAAAAGAAAACAAAAAAAGATACGACAATGAAAATGTCAGATTTTGAGGGCAAGCTAAGCGAAATGTTTGAACTCAAAATTAGAGAGCTTGGATTGGATAAGGCTAAGACAAAGAAGATACATAGTAAATCCAACCCCAAAGAGCTAAAAGGCGTTGAAAAAGTTGCAAAATTCTTTGAAGCAGTTGTTTACGGTGACGAAAAAGTGGCAAAGGACTTGTCAGAAGGCGTAGGTGCTGACGGTGGGTACTTAGTACCAACCGAGTTTAGGGCTTCAGTTATTGAAAAACTAACCAAAGAAGCAGTTATCAGACCAAAAGCAACAGTTGTACCAATGAGGCGTGACAAGCTTGAGATACCCGCA
>CBDUWQ010000330.1:0-2094 GCA_965370965.1 uncultured Bacteroidales bacterium | reverse complement strand
TGCCAACATTGCCTTAATTTTTAATTCTCATTAATTTCAATACTGATTTGTAACCCTTTTGAATACTCTTTAGTATTAATTGGAAAACTATTTGAACCATATTGTGCTCCATAGTTTATTGCATCAACAACCTGTCCGCTAATACTGTAAACAGTTACATTAACAGAATTTCCATCAAGGTTGTTAATAAACAATGATGTTGTATTGGTTGTTGGATTTGGATACAGTTTAACAGAGTTTACTGCAACAGATTTTTTTGGATTAATTCCTACATATCCGTTATCAATAGCTTCCTGTAAAGTTGCTAATCCAGCATTATCAACAGTTCCATCACTTTCTTTTATTAATATTGTGGCAATGCTAATATTATTGGCATCCCAAGTGGGGTCAATGGTTGTGGTAAACTTTACAACTTTTGTATCGCCATTAACCGAACCATCAGTAAATGGAATAACTACACCATCAAAACTCGGCAATATTTTTCTTCCCACATTTTCATATACCATATCGGCAGCCGGTACAGGGTTAGGCAAGTCTTCATATCCACCCATTGGACCATTTGAACCGCCTGCATAGGCATTAGCCTGATTATAACCAGCTTCGGTACCTGTAACACTATCTTCAATAATTACGCAAGCGATTTTCCAGTTTCCGGTTACATCGGTTTTCCACTCAATTGAAGCCGAAATATTTAATTCGCCCGTAGTCTCATTATAATTGGCACCGTTTGTAATAACACCAGTTGGTGGAATAATAATACTATTCAAAAATGCTGCTCCCAATGCATTAGGATCAATATCAGCTCCCCTCTCAACAAGAGCACTTGGGTAACCACCTATTAAACTGCCAATACCTGCATCATAATCAACATCAACCATTGGGTCGCCATTATGCACGGCAACACCTGCCCAGTACCCATGATAATTATCATGCATAAATTCCATAAATACATGTCCCCTTACACACCATGAGCACCATGTTCCGGTAGCCTCTTCGCCAAAAACTATTTTACCAGGTGCCGGAATAACCGGATCTATGGGTATTGCTTTTACGTCATCATTAATATCATCGTCATTACCCTCGCCGTTTACATTTGAAATTGTAACCGTACAGTTAGCTAACACTTGTGCCAATGTTATTGGTGCTCCAAAAGTAAAGTCATCAGTAGCCAACGATTCAATACTGACATCACTAATTTCTTCAGAAATTTGCATATCACCATAATCTAAAGTTAAATCATATGATGTAATTGTGGTTGTACCAAGATTCCTCATTTTTGCATGCACTTCTCTATCTTGACCTGCTAAACCGTTAATCGGATTTATAAGAACAACAGCACCGTTTAAGGCAGGTAACGTATATTCTGTAACGGTATATGAAACATTGTCAACATAAAAACTACACTGATCATTACCACCCATAGCTGCAGGGTTAACCGGAAAAATATCTATTGAAGCAACTTGGTTAACAGTATTAGCCCACGCCCCTTGAAATTCATTGTCAATATAAAACTTCCATTCATTTGTACTCAAGTTAATATCCAATTTTAAGTCAAACCATGTATTTACAGGATAAGTAGTTTAAAACATAACAGTACCTCCACTTGTAAAATATATATTACCATCGTTAACCATATAGCAATCTAAAGCCCACTCCGAACCTATTGTTTCTTTTGCCTGAAAATTAAAATAAGCACCTTTGTTAGTCTCAACAAAAAAGGATGCTTCAAACAAAAAATTACCAACAGCATACTCACCGCCAAAATTTAAAACAACATCTTGCGGTCCACCGGTAGCAGCTGTACTTACAAAATAAATAGAATTTGGATTGCTGCTTGCCTGAGCATCGGTTACCTGAGCATCTTCTGCACCCCCGGTTGTTCCGCTCCATGTTGTCCAATCTGTACCAACAACCCCAATATAATCTCCAACCGAGTAGGAATCGAAGTTATCGGAAAACGTTTGAGCCGAAATACTAAATGCTAGCATTAGCCCAATAAATAAAATGTAAAGCTTTTTCATAATTATATTTTTTTATATTAGTTCTACTTTACTAAGTTAAAATATTCATGTTATATATTTGAATATCAGAAGA
>CBDUWQ010000329.1:0-2129 GCA_965370965.1 uncultured Bacteroidales bacterium | reverse complement strand
ATGTGCCTATTGATGAACTGCAACAGCTTTTTGTACAGGCAAACAACGCCATAGTAGCTAGCTTTGAGGCTTACCCGGGGCAGAATAAAAAAACCTATATGTTCGATCTTGAACTGCAATCGACCCAGCAAGGCTCACAACTGCTTGTAATGACTACTACAGGAACCGTTGATAATAAGAAAAGCGGTGCAGGTATTGGTGATCCTCGGTTTGGAGATGATGATTATTGGACATTAATAACCTATAATAGGTGTGATGGTTTATGGTCAGATGCAAATCTTAATGCAGAAGGAAAATGGAGAAATGCCCTGATAAGTCATTATCACAGATATTTTAGCATATGGTCAATTTCTGACATTTCATATTCTGAGATAATTTATTACGATGATTACCCCATCAGCAGTGTTCCGTTTAGTTGTGCCGAAAATTATAGGCTATACAAAGGGTCAAATGCATGTATGACTCCAGAAATGATGAACTTTTATTATAGCCAGTTTATTTATATTGTAAATGATAGAGAGCCTGCTCAAAAAACTATGGCTGATATTAACATACATACAAGATATCCATATGCTCCTGATTACGATTATGAAGTTGATTGTAAAATTAAATATGGTGTAATTTCCTTTACCCCCGATAAGGTTCCTTGTCATCCGGAACCTTTATAAATAGTTTTTAAAGGCTAAATAAGTCGGGGTTCGTATATTTTTAAAAAGCAACAATCTTAAATATTAAGGTTTTCTATTACTTAAAAGTCGAACCTCGGCTATTTTCAAATAAAAAAATACAACTATGAAAAAAATTTTAATAATATTGTTCCTGTTCCCTATATTTATCAATGCCCAAACATTTAAAAAGGTATATGATTTTGGTTACTCTTTTTTTCCAAAAACAACCATCGAAATAAACGATGGGTACTTAATAGGTGGATGGGCTAATATAAACTCCCAATCAACATTTAATTATAAAATTATTAAACTTGACAAGCAAGGTAAAATAGTAAATCAAAGCGAAAGAGATGAAAATATATTTGAATCGATGCAAGAGGTTTGGGCAATAAACGATACCACATACGGAGCAGTAGGGTTATTTGCTGAAGATAATGATTCGACAGTAAAAATATTTTATTATAAATTAAACAGTAATTTGCAAATTATTGCAAAAGATACTTTTTACTTTCACGATGATATACCATATAGCTATGAGTGTTTACATCGTATGTCTTCTGATTTGTATAAGGATAAAAACAATAATATAGTTTTCGTTATTGATTTATCTTTAAAAGAGCCATATGATGATCAACTCTCTATTATAAAATTTAACAGTAATGGCGAGTTTTAAATTACAATAATACCATAGTTGATAAATACAAAGCCGATCAACACTATATAATTACAAATAATAAAAACGGTTACTATTTAGTTGATTATTGGCCTGGTAGATTATACGAGTTAGACAGCAATCTTAATGAAACAGATGGCATTGATCTTTTTTATATATGTATGACCAAAAAAATCTATCTATAACTAATTTATTTTGGGAAAGCGATACTGTTTTAACGTTTTTTACCGGTGGAACTACATCAGGTGGCTGGCAATTGGGTTATATGAGGTTAAAAATAGTTAATAATAAAGATGAGGTTTTGGGCGATACCCTTTATTCCTTTAAAAACCCACCGGAATTAACTGCTATTCACAAAGGAGTTGGTAAATTTGGCAACCATTATTATTTGGCAGCTAGCACAAATTTCAGTGTTAATTTTAGGGATACAAATGGCATTAGGATAATGAAACTAAATAATGACTATACTGTAAAATGGGATAAGGAATATGATTTTAACGCATGGCATATGGCACATACAGTTACCGCCACAAAAGACGGCGGTTGTTTAATTACAGGCGTAGAGGTTTGTGCAACCTGCCCTGTTGATATAAAAAACTTATATGTATTAAAAGTTGATTCAATGGGTTATGCCAAGGATGCCGATATTGTGGATTATATAAAGGCAGTACCAAAAAGCTCCGTAAGCCTTTACCCCAACCCGGGCAATAACACTATTAATTTAAAAATACAGGGCAACAATAAAAATGTAATATTTAGCCTATACAATATTGCCGGCAAAAAAGTAT
>CBDUWQ010000328.1:0-2165 GCA_965370965.1 uncultured Bacteroidales bacterium | reverse complement strand
AATAAACGTAGCACTGTTGTTAAAAGAAAACTAAACCGCAGAGACGCGGAGTTACTCAGAGAGCAAAACAAAAAACCTCTGCGTACCTCAGCGTTCACAGCGGTTAAAAAAACAATAAACGCAGCACTGTTGTTAAAAGAAAACTAAACCGCAGAGACGCGGAGTTACGCGGAGAGTAAAACAAAAAACCTCTGCGTACCTCAGCGTTCATAGCGGTTAAAAAAAAACAGCGTGTATCCGCAATACACCCAAGAGTTAAAAAGGTAAAGCAAATCGTTTAATAAAATCGGGTATATTATTGTATGATTCAGATGGCATTGGTATTACCGATGGTTGTCCGTTTTGTTCCATAATTTTAATACCAATACTGTCAATAAAGAAAAACTCAAGAAACTTGTTAGCATATTCAAGGTTTGGTGCATTAGTTAATTGTGTAATCCCATAAATCATTGTTTCGCCGTTATGTGTGATTGTTGTGCCAGGTTTTTTACCTGAAATATCAACTGTTGCGGTTTTATAAAAATCAGACATTGCTGTATTTTTTAAGTTAATACTGTCGGGCAGTATTAAATACGATAGGTTGTGCTGTTTTGCAACCGAGCGGTAAATAAACAGATAGTCAATAACCTGAGCCTCTAAAAGTGCAAGTAGGTCAACCTCTTTTGGGCGCATGTATTCAATGTTTTTATTGAGTAACGAATCGGCAATCCCCGGTCTGTTATAAATACACTCGGCAAGTTTGGCTGTTAATACGGTTCTGTACCCACAGGGGTCCGAGTTTGGGTCTGAACGCCCATAGCTTACTTCAGCATCAAGCAATATGTTTAACCAATTGGTATTGTTTATATACTTATGCTTTTTTGATTTGTTAGAGTAAACCAGTACCATTTCGTTTGATGCAAATTTTATATTCCAACTTGCATATTCAGGTATCAGTAAGTTGTTTATTACCTTATAGTCGGCCGATGCCATAATATCACATGGTTTGTTTAAGTCTGATATTTTGCGTGCACAGGTGCGGCTTCCTGCTGCTTCAAGTTCTACTTTTATACATGGGTATTTTTTTTCAAATGCTTTGGCAATTTGCTTAAAAGGTACCGACAGGCTTCCTGCATGGAATATTATCAACCTTTTTTTTTGATGATGTGAAAAACAACCCGATAAACAAAATAATAATACTACTAAATAAAATATTGATTTTGTTCTCATTTATCATCATTTAAAGAGTGAAAGAATTTTTTTGTTATTTTATAAATTGAGTTGTTAAATTCTGTTTTTAACTCATCATAGGCTTCAATTAGTTTCATGCCCTCGTCTGTTAATGTGGTTTTGCCGCCTGTTGCTCCTCCGCGTTGACGCTCTAACAACCTAAAACCCAATCCATTCTCAATATCTTCAACATTTCCCCAGGCTTTGCGGTAGCTTACGCCAAGTTTATCGGCTGCAGCTTTTAACGACCCGCTATTATTAATTTCAAGTAGTAACTTAAATTTGTAATCATTTAATAAATTACCCTTTTTTTTGTGGTCAAGTTTAACATTGTAATCTAAAAAAATGTTATAATATTTTGAACCTTTTGAACCTGCCATTTTGGTAATGTTTTATTTGTTTGTGCCAAATGTAAATAAACCAATTTCAAATTGCAATTTCAAAACTTATTTAAATCAGTAAGACTATAATTTTATTGCTTGTATTGAATATCGGAAAACGTAAATGAATTGAAATTATTAGTCGAACGGATTCCGAGCGTGGTTATTGAGACTTTGGCGTGAGCTCAATAGAGTGCAAAGCCATCCAATATCCTTATCAAAAATATTTTTGCATCGCTTGATATAGCAACTCCTACAATTGCAAATTTGGACGATAAAAATAAGGATTTACCTAATGCAGGTAAACTAATTGGATTAATGGAACGATTTATGGTTTTTGCTTTAATATTAGTTGGTCAGTTTAGTGCAGTTGGTTTAATTATCGCTGCAAAATCTATACTAAGATTTAGAGACAATAAGTAAAACGAGTATGTATTGGTTGGAACAATGTTGAGTTTTGGAATAGCAACGATATTGGGAATACTTATTTCTTTAATATCGGTAAATTAACTAATAAAATGTATAGAGGTGTTAACTTAGTTACAATTATTTTTATTATCTTTGCATAAATAAAAG
>CBDUWQ010000327.1:0-2180 GCA_965370965.1 uncultured Bacteroidales bacterium | reverse complement strand
TTGACGCTTTCTTACCTGCCTGGCGTGCCTTGGCAGACAGGTCAAAGACTTGAATATAGGCAGTTTTCTTGCTGGCACTACTTATAATTATTTTATTTTTTCTCTTTGGCTTCGCCTTCAGTTGCAGCTTCTCCTTCAGCTCCTTCTTCTCCTTCAGCTCCTTCTTCTCCTTCAGCTCCTTCTTCTTCTTCAACTTCAGCCAATACACGAGCAACTTTTACTCTAACAACAACTGAGTTTTTAGGATCAAGCAGTTCTACATTATCAAAGCTTAATTCTCCTACTTTAATTGACGAACCTATTGCCAAATCTGTAATATCAACATTTAAAAAATCAGGAAAGTTTTCAATTAAACCTTTAATACGTATTTTACGCATTTTAAGCACTAATTTTCCACCATCTTTTACACCAACTGCCAATCCGTTTAATTTTACCGGAATTTGCATGCTAACATCCTGCTTTTCATCTATTTCCAGAAAATCTACGTGTATAATAGCATCAGATACTACATGAAATTGTATATCCTGCAATATTGCTTTATGTGCTTTTCCATCAATATCAACATTTACTATATACACCTCGGGTGTATAAATCAAATGTTGAAAAGCTTTTTCTTCAATAGCAAAATGAATAATTTTTTTGCCACCATATAACACACATGGTACTAATTCATTATTTCTAAGCGCTTTTGTAGATTTTTTACCTACATTTTTCCTCTCGGCTCCTTTAATATCAAAGGTTTTCATTTCAAATAAATTTATGTGCTACCTAAGACCATGTCTTCCATCACACGTTAAACAATAAAATTTGCGGGTGCAAAGGTACAAAAATCAATGAATTAATATTGCTTTTTTTAAAAAATAAAATTAGAGCTTATAGAGCGTTGATTGTAAACGCTTTTTATGGTATTTGCAAAAATATCGGATACTGAAAGAACAGTAATTTTATCACTCTTTTGTTTTAGTGGAATGGTATCAGTAACAATTAACTCGGTTATAGCCGAATTATCAATCCTCTCATAAGCTGGACCTGACAATACCGGGTGGGTAGCCATAACCCTTATGCTTTTTGCACCTTCGTTCATCATTATTTCAGCAGCTTTGGTAATGGTTCCTGCTGTATCAACCATATCATCAACAATAATAACATTTTTATTTTTTACATCGCCAATAACCCTCATGTTGCTAATTTCGTTTGCTTTTGAACGAGTTTTATGACTAATTACAACCGGAGTTTGCAAGTAAGATGAATAAGCATTTGCCCTTTTTGATCCTCCCATATCAGGTGCTGCAATTACAAGGTTTTCAAGATTTAGGCTACGTATAAATGGAATAAAAATTGACGAGGCATATAGATGGTCAACAGGCACATTAAAAAAACCTTGTATTTGGTCGGCATGCAAATCCATTGTCATTACCCTTGATACTCCGGCGGTTTCAAGTAAATCGGCAACTAACTTTGCTCCAATTGATACCCTTGGCTTGTCTTTTCTGTCTTGTCGCCCATAACCAAAATATGGTATTACGGCAACAACTTTATATGCCGATGCCCTTTTCGCTGCATCTATCATCAACAAAAGCTCAAACAGGTTTTCTGTTGGCTGAAATGTGCTTTGTATAATAAATACATGCGATCCGCGTACCGTCTCTTCATAAGCCGGTTGAAATTCACCATCGCTAAAACGTTGTTTACTTGTTTTTCCTAAATTAACACCATAGCTTTCAGCAATTTTATTGGCAAGGTATTTTGTTTCGGAACCTGCAAAAAGTTTCATTGGAGCCGTTAAAGACATAAAGAATTGATTTTCTGAGTTTTAAATATTTTCTATTTATTGAGCAACAAAATTAAAAAATAATTAAGATTAAGTAATATTTTTTTTTCCTATTTATAAACAGGTTTAACACAATACTGTTAACAACTAAATATTGTAATAAATAATACCTAACCTGTATTATTACCTAACCTGTATTATGCATAAAAACGAATAAAAAAATTACATATTACTATATGTCAGTAGTTTGAGAGTTTTTTTGCGAAAAATTATTTTCGCTAATTTTTACCAAAGGTGCATCAATTTCGAGGCATCTGCTACATTCCAAAAGCCTTGCAGTAGGCAACTACAGCGGCGGCTTTCGACGCCTTGCATCTGCCCCAAACTTGACGCATGCATAATACAGGCT
>CBDUWQ010000326.1:0-2195 GCA_965370965.1 uncultured Bacteroidales bacterium | reverse complement strand
TAAGCTTGGCAGTAATACAAGTAAACTTCGTGGGCTTTTTGATAACTTTGGTACTTCATTGGCAAATACTGGCAGAAGTTTTTTGTCTTTGCAGGGTGCTATTGTTGGGATAGGTTTAGTTGCCTTGACTGCTAACGTAGCAAAAGCAGGGGCTAACCTTGAGCGTATGGAAGCAGTCACCAAAGTTTTGTCAAAAAACTTGGGTATTGGTGCTGACCAACTCAAAGAGTACCGTGACGCTTTGGCTGAGGTCAACACTTTTGGTGGCTCAGCAACCGAAACGATTAACACATTTTTGCAGTCAGGATTAGCAGGAACGATTGATTTTAAGAAGTTTATACAGGTTACAAAAGATTTTAGTGCTTCAGCAGGTGTATCAAGTAAAGAAGGAATTGAGAGCTTTACAAAAGC
This sequence comes from uncultured Bacteroidales bacterium, assembly GCA_965370965.1. GTDB lineage: Bacteria > Bacteroidota > Bacteroidia > Bacteroidales > SZUA-534 > GH45. Next base: position 1,784 of record CBDUWQ010000326.1, on the reverse strand, counting down.
GATTGTTAGTTTACGCCCCGAATTGTTAGAGAGTTTTGGCATACAGTTTAATTTAACTCAGGTCAATAAAGAGTTTGCTAAAACATTAGGCAAAACCAGTAGTGAATTGACTGCTACTGAACGCAGACAGGCTTTGCTCAATGAAGTGTTTAAGCAAGGTGAAGTGGTTGCAGGGGTTTATGCTGAAACTTACAGTACCGCAGGTAAAAACTTGTTATCAATACAAGACGCAATGCAAAATGTAAAAGAGTATCTTGGCTCAGCCCTTACACCAGCCTTAAAAGAGTTTACATCAGTCATATTATCTGAGTTGAAAAAAGGCATTAAATGGTTTGAGGCTAACAGAGATGCGGCAGTTGAGTTTGGTGAAAAGTTAGGAAAAGTTGCAGAGCAAGGGGTTAAGGGTTTTACTATTTTTGTAAAGTTTTTGATTAGAAACAAAGAGATTATAATAGGATTATTTGGTGCAATTGCCATAGCCATTGGTGTTGCACTTGCTTCAGCTACGCCCGCCTTGTTGACTGCTCACGGTGCTTTTTTGCTACTTTGGGGCGTGATAACCCTTTTACTAAAGTCAGGGATTGTTGAGTGGTTTATGGGTTTGGGTAAAATATCAAAGGTGTTAGTGGGTATTGGGGTTGCAATACCGATAATTGGTATAGCCTTGAGTGCACTTATACCCGTATTAACGGGGCTTGCAGTTAGCTTGGGTGCGGTTGGCACAACAATTACAGTCACAGTTTTACCCGCCATTGGTGCATTACTTACAGCCCTTGCACCGATATTAGTACCACTCTTAGCAATAGTGGCGGTGCTTGGCTTGCTTTGGTTGGCTTGGAAAAACAACTTTTTAGGCATACAAGATGTAGTTGCTTCAGTTGTTGAGTGGTTTACAACGGTGGCATTGCCCGCAATACAAGAGTTTTTTATGGGTGTAATAGAGTGGGTCAAAGACTTGGGTCAGTCATTTATGGCAATGGTTGAGCAAGCAAAGCTATTCTTAGAGCCATTTTTTAATTGGTTTATGGAAATTGTGTACCCCTTGTTGCAGTCATTCTTTGGACTTGTAACCGACCTGATTAAATTACAAGTAACAATATGGGTGGAAACATTTAGGTTTTGGTGGAATTTATTGCAGTCAATAACCAGTTGGTTAGTTGGGATTTTCCAACCAATTGTACAGGGCATTATGAACTTTTTGAGTAAGCACATAAAAGCACAGATAGCGTTATGGGTAACAAGTTTTAAGTTTTGGTGGAATATCATAAAAGCAGTAGGTAACTTCTTAAAAGAGGTGTTTCAACCCGTTGTTAGTGGTGTTATGAGTTTTGTTACCAAGCAGATAAATCAAGCGGTTGATAGGTGGGTTGATAGGTTTAACATTGTTAAAAGGGTTGTTGAAGGTGTTATTGGCGTGTTTCAAAGCTTGATTGATAAAGCCCGTGAAGCAGTACAAGTTGCAACCGAAGGGTTGGGCGGTGCACCGAGTTTTCAGTTTGGTGGTTTTGTACCCCGCACAGGGTTAGCGTTTTTGCACAAAGGCGAGTTTGTTGTATCAAGGGAAATGCAAGACGGTAGGCGTGAGTTACCAACAGGCATTGAGCAGACATTTAACCAACCAATTACCATTGACGCAACAATAACAAGCGAGCTTGATATAGACTTACTTGGTGAGCGGTTAGCGTTTGCCTTACGAAACTCAAGATGATAAACAGCGTATTTTTGGAAACAGTACAACTTGATAATGACAAGAGGTTTTTGACCTCAATACGAAACCTTGCATT
>CBDUWQ010000325.1:0-2195 GCA_965370965.1 uncultured Bacteroidales bacterium | reverse complement strand
GCATTTTTTCGGTTATAAACATTATATATGCCCAAGCTCCATGTTCTTAACCCTCTTTTCTTTTGCTTCTTAAAGGATATGCCCACATCTAAACGGTGGTTTGCAGGCATGCGATATGAATTTCTGTTTTCAAAGTTAAATAATCTACCTCCTGAAATGGAACCCATATTATAAGAAAAAAAGTTTATATACGGAATTATAGAGTGTGCCATAGTATAAGCATTACCCGTACCATATACCCAACTTGCGCTAATATCAATATTATCTTTTAACTTATGGGTTACGGCAATGGTTAAATCATGGCGGCGGTCGTATTTGTAGGGGAAAGGCTCGCCAAAATTAATATTCTCAAACTGCCTTTCGGTTTTTGACCATGTGTAGCCAAACCAACCTGTGGTTTTGCCAAACTGTTTTTTAACAAGCAACTCTACCCCATACGACCACCCTTTGCCCTGCTCTATCATATCTTGCCAATTTGTAAAGCCTGTGTAAAAGCTTGCACCCTCGGCATATTCAATAAGGTTGTCCATTGTTTTATAATATGCCTCAACACTAATATTTATTTTTTTATTAAGGTTATAAACCGAGCCTATTGCATACTGTGTTGAGTTTATTGGTTTTACAACATCGGTTACAGGCAACCATAAATCGGTAGGCATACTACTGCTTGTGTTGGTAAGCAAATGTATATATTGGTTCATAACCGAGTATGAGGCTTTTAACGATAGCTTACTGCTTAACAGAACACGTAACGATGCACGAGGTTCAAAAGCTTGGTAATATTTGTTATTAACACTAAAACCCGAATAACGAATACCAATATTTGCACTTAATAGTTTACCAATTTTAAAGGTGTTTTCAATATATGCAGCATACTCGTTTGTATAAATGTTATTGTTACCATAAACAGTATCAATTGGTAAAATATTTGGTTGGCTTGAGTTTCCCTTTTCTACAGAAACACCGGGTTTAAATGTGTGGTAAATATACTCTGCACCAAATTTTATGGTATAATTTGGGCTTGGTAGATAGTCGAAATCAATTTTTGATGATACATCTTCTATGCCCGAATTGTACAGGTAACTATATTCGGTAAACTCATTAGTTATTATGTTATTTTCAGAGTTTTCTTGTCCGGTAACGTATCTGTAATTTGTGTATGTAATAGTTGTATTTGAAAATAGTTTGTTGCCAAATATGTAGTTCCAACGCAGTGCAGCAGTATAATTTGCCCAGCTTAATACGCTTTCACTTTTTGTTTTTGGGTTATGGGTTACATCCTCATATTTTGAGGTAAAGGCATCTTTACCCATATAGGTACTTAAATACAGTCTGCTTTTATCGGAGAATTTATGGTTTATTTTTCCGGTAAAATCGTAAAAGTAGTAACCCGCAACCGCACCATCGGCAAGGGTTTTTATAAACGGGCGTGCCAAAATATCAATATATGTACGCCGTGCCGATATTATAAACGATGTATTTTCGTTTTTAATGGGCCCCTCAAGCATAAAACTACTTGCTATAAGCCCAAGCGAGAAACTCCCTTTTAACTCTTTTGTATTGCCCTCTTTCATTCGTATATCTAATATTGACGATACCCTGCCACCATATTCGGCAGGAAAACCGCCTTTGTAAAGCTTAATATTTTTTATTGCATCGGCATTAAAAACCGAAAAGAAGCCAAACAGGTGATAAACATTATATATTTTAATACCATCGAGTAAAATAAGGTTTTGGTCGGCACTACCGCCTCTTACAAACAGTCCGCTTGTGCCCTCGCCACCTGTATGAACACCCGGCAACAGTTGTATGGTACGCAGCACATCGGTTTCGCCAAATAGCACAGGCAGTTGTTTAAGCTCTTTCATGGGCAGTTCCATCATGCTCATTTGTGGGCTACGCAGCTCTGCCTCTAATTTATTTTCAATTACCAATACCTCGTTAAGCTCAGTATTGGGTTTTAATAAAATATTAATTATTGTATCGTTTGTAAGCGCAATAGTTAGTTGTTTTGGTTTATAACCAACAAAGGAGTAAGCCAACTTAAATTTTGTGCGTTTGGTTGTAAAGCTGTAAAAACCATAGTTGTTTGCTGCAACACCCTGTTTTGTGTCGGGTAAAAATACTGTGGCACCTATAAGCTTTTCGCCTGTTTTAGCATCGGTTATATAACCGCTTATGGTGTGGGGTTGGGC
>CBDUWQ010000324.1:0-2197 GCA_965370965.1 uncultured Bacteroidales bacterium | reverse complement strand
AGCAATTAAACAGTGGCAAAAACTTGTCAGTGTCACTTGACTACAAGACAATTGACGAAATTGCACAAGTGTACAAAAGGACAGCGTTATTTATCTTGACGGGTGGCACTCGTGAAATAAGGATTGAAAAAGACGGTGTACCTGTTTACTTGGGGCTTATAAGTGATGTTGGCTTTGCCAAAGACGACAAGGCACTATTGAGAATTACCGTTGCCTCAGTTGGGTTTAGCACAATGCTCAAAAAGCGTAGGACTGACGAGTTGCGTAAGTTTGTACAAGTTGACGCAGGTATGATTGCTTGGACATTGATTGATGAGAGCCAACTAAGCGACCCGCCTTACTCAGACTTTGGGATTACACAGGGGTCAATTACAACATCAGTTGACCGTGACCGTACATTTAGGTTTAAACAGTTGCTTGACGGTATATTTAAGATGAGCAACGAAAACCTTAAAAACGGGTATGACTTTGAGATTAACAACCTTAAGCAATTTAATGTGTTTTACCCGCAAAAGGGTGCACAAAGACCCAACATATTTATTGATGACCAAAACATAATAGGTTGGACTGCACGCAAGCCATTGATATTAAACCTGACAACACAAGTTTATGTGTTAGGTGCAGGATTTAATGACGAGTTAGTGTTTACAAAACGTACCTCAGATGTAGCTTTTAGGTCAACATTTGGATTGCTTGAGTAAACATTAAGCGAGCGTGATACTGAGCAAATTGATAACTTAAACGACAAAGGTGACCGCTTTTTGTTAGACAACCAAAGCCCTATACTGAGGATACAAGTATCACACAAAGACGGTGAGCCTGACATACTTGATTATGAGGTTGGTGATAGCTTGCGGTTTTTCTTACCTGAAATGCAACTTGATAATGATTACAGACGAATAAGAGCAAGAAGGATTAACATTGACAATCAGGGTCAGGCAGTTGTTACACTTACGATTGATACTTAAATGGAAGATTTAGTTAAAATAATTGAGTTACTTGATAACCGTATTGAGGTACTTGAGCGATTGGTTGAGTTAAAAGAGCTTGTAATACCAAGTGACGGTAAGTTTGTTGTTGATAATAGACCTACCGAGCCAACAGGGCAAAGTGGTAGGATATTTTACGACACCACGACTGATGAGTTAAAAGCATACGTTAACGGTGCTTGGGTAGTATTAGCATAATATGGCAAAAAAGATATACAAGGTAAAAATTGATTTAACAGACGAAGTTGTTGCTGAGATAGCAAAGCTTGGTTACACGCCTGAAGATTATTTTACAGTTATTGTTACTGACTTGCTCAAGCGTTACACCCTGACCGCAAGTGGCGAGGTATTGGTTGACAACGAAATTTATGTTAAGGCAAAGACTGACAAAGCAAAAGACGGTACAAAGGTTGAGAAGGGTTAAATTGTATAAACTTAACCCATTAAAAGCTTAAAATAGATTAGTTAGCATGACAATATACACATTACGCTCAGGTGGTACAGCACACCCTGAAACATCAGTATTGCAGTTGAGTAGTGACTTACTTGCAACCGCAGGTGTGGTTGGTTTATCAGGTGGTGATTTTGAAGTTACAGAAAAAGGTACACCCGACTTGTCAGTTGATGTAGCAGAGGGCGAGGCTTATGTACAACGAGTAGCCTCAAACGCTTACCCTGTAAGGGCTGACGCAGTAACAAACAAAGCAGTAACCGCTAACGCTTCAGGAAACCCACGCATAGATACCATAGTGCTTTATATTGATTTAAGTGCAAGCCCTGACACTCAAGCAAGTAACGTAGCAAAGCTTGAGATTGTTGAGGGCACACCCTCAGCCTCACCCGTACCGCCTTCAAACTCAGAGATTGCAACCGCAATTGGCTCAGCCAACCCATTTATCAAACTTGCTGACATTGATGTTGGCTCAGGGGCAACTTCAATTGTTAACGCTGACATTGGTGACTTGCGTACTGAGTGGACTATTACAGGCTCAGGTGGCGGTGGGTCAAACTCATTTGTAACAGCCGAAATTGTAAATGAAACACCTGACGGTATTGTTGTACTGTTTTCAGTTGACAACCCTTATGTGCTTTTTAGCACGCAGGTTTATGTTGACGGGCAACTACAACGCAGAGGGGCGAGCTATGACTACACCGAGAGTGACGAAACATTGGGTGAGATTACATTTACCTATGCACCCGCAACAGGG
>CBDUWQ010000323.1:0-2223 GCA_965370965.1 uncultured Bacteroidales bacterium | reverse complement strand
ACCTTTGAAAATGACCATGAGGCTATGGCGCTTTTTGCCGAATATAACCCAGCCCCTGTGTTTAGGTTTAATAATGAAGGTACGGTTTTAATGTCGAACCCAGCAGCAAACCAAATTTTTGAGCAAGATATTGTTGGCTTAGATGTACATAAACTAATTAAGGAATTGGTATCGTACAATTTTCATCAGGTTATTGATAAGGGCGAAATAAAATCGTTTGTAGAGAAAACAGGAAAACGAACTTACCAATTTGAATTGCGCGGAGTGCCTAAGGTTGGTGTAATTCAGGTTTACGGAGCTGATATTACTGAAATACTTGAAACAAAGCTCGATAATATCCGATTGTCGGCAGCCATTGAGCAAACTTCAAACACAATTTTAATAACTAACACTAAAGGCGATATTGTATTTACAAATAGGGCATTTGAAAAAATTACAGGTTACACTCAAGCTGAGGTTATTGGTAAAAACCCAAGATTCCTGAAAAGCGATTATCTGTCTGATGAGGAGTATCAAAAAATGTGGCGCACTATTGCTGGGGGTAATGTTTGGCGTGGAGAGTTTCATAATAAAAAGAAAAATGGTGATATTTATTGGGAAGATGCTACCATTAGCCCAATAAAAAACGACGAGGGAAAAGTAATTAGCTATATGGCAGTAAAAGAAGATGTTACTGAAAAAAACGCTATTAAACAGGAGATGAAATCAATGGCAATGTTTGCTGAACTTAACCCCGAACCGGTTTTTCGCTTTAACAGAAATGGGGAGGTTACAAAAGCAAACCATGCAGCCAACAAGGGCTTTAATACAAATAATATTGAGGGAAAACATATAGTTGAGCTTATACCTGAATTAGCCAAACTCGATTTACCCGAGTTTATTGATTCGGCAAAAATAATTACCGTTGAGGAGGAGATAGAAGATAGCATATACCGCTTTATTTTAAGGGGCTTGCCCGAATTGGAGATGTGCCAGATTTATGGCTCTGATGTAACTTTAAGGCGTAAAGCAGAACAAAAGGTAAGAAAACAAAATGAGCATATTGCCCAAAGCATTAATTATGCCAGCCGCATACAAAATGCCGTTCTGCCATCAAGCAATAAAATAGCCGAGCTTATGCCCGAACATTTTATATTTTTTAAGCCGCGCGATATTGTTAGTGGCGATTTTTACTGGATGGCACGACAAAACAACAAGTTGATATTGGCTGCCGTTGATTGTACGGGGCATGGTGTGCCGGGTGCATTTATGAGCATGCTGGGGGTTTCGTTTTTAAACGATATTGTAACAAAAAAACATGAAGTTGCTGCTAATGAGATATTAAATAAACTTAGGGTAAGTGTAAAATCAACTTTAGCGCAATCGGGTACTGAAAACGACACAAAAGACGGAATGGATATGGCACTTTGCGTAATTGATTACGATACAATGATAATGCAATATGCAGGAGCATATAACCCATTATATCTTATTCGTAATAACGAATTAATACAGTATAAAGCCGATAGAATGCCTATTGGTTCGCATCTTGTTGAAAAAGAGAGTTTTACAAATCATGAAATTGAGTTGAAAAAAGATGATATATTCTATATATTCTCCGATGGGTATATTGACCAGTTTGGAGGCGAAAAGGAGAGTAAATTCTCGTCAAGAGCATTTAGAAATTTATTATTGGATATTTATAATAAGCCAATGACCGAGCAACACAAATTATTAGAAGAAAACTTTAATGCTTGGCGCGGTAAACTAAATCAAATTGATGATGTATTGGTAATAGGAGGGAAGATATAGGGCAGATGTTGCAATTTGAATATCTTCAATAGGGGCTCTTCTTTATTCATTAAACGTAATTAACCTGTTTTAATATACTATCTTTAATCTGCTTTTTTAAGGCATTTTTAGTAACCAAATCTATTTTGCGATTAAATATTTTTTCAAGATATAATTCAAGTGAAAAAAATTTCCACCCTATGGGCTTTTCTAATTCTATAAGAATATCAATATCACTTTTTTCTGTATATGTATCATTTGAAAATGAACCAAACAATCCAATTTTTTTAATTGCATAGTCCTTATAAAGTAAAGTTTTTAATTCTGTAAGTTTAGATAATATATCGTTTTTTGAAATCATAATCCAAAAATAATCATTTTAGTATGCAATAAAATTATATTTAATTCTACTTTACTAAGTTAAAATATTCATGTTATATATTTGAATATCAG
>CBDUWQ010000322.1:0-2320 GCA_965370965.1 uncultured Bacteroidales bacterium | reverse complement strand
ATTCAAAAAAACTAAAAAAAGTGTTTTTTGATGGTTTATGAATTATTCAGGTTAAGAAAAACTTCACCTAATGGTACATTTAAATAATCAGAGTTAGGGTGTCCTGTGATAATACCTTTATTAGAAATCATAAAAGCATAACTGCCTTCATACGGATGAATTTCGTTCACAATTTTTTGAATACTTTCTAATGTTATATCAACTGCAATAACGGCTTTAAACTCATTATCCTTTATAACAGGAGATGTTAAACTTACCATTAAAAGAGATTCTTGCTTTAATGAAGTTACAATATCAAAATATGGTTCAGATATTCGGGAATGAAAAATTAATTTTGTCTCTTCATAAATCGGTGAATTTCCATCCATACTACGATATTCCGTTTGGTTTTTAACAGTTCCTGAACTTCTCCAATATGTATTTGTAATCCTTCCATAATCTTTTGTATATGTACTATCAATTGCGCTCAACTCCCAACTATCCCACAAACCATATACTTGATAATTATCAGCAAACACTCCCTTATACATTTTATTTATTAAAATTTGCCAATAATCCTTGCCAAATTCATCATAAATACGAAACTCACTTGTCATTGTTGTAATAATAGCCATGTTCGCATTTAATTTATCTTGAACATTTATAGCTACGTTTTTAACATAACTATTTGATGCATTAGTAGCATCCTCATATGCATTTTCTCGTGCTTTTAAAGATATATAACCAACTGCGATAACATATATTATCAAAGTGGCTGAAATAATAAAAATTTGTATTTTCTGCTTAATTTTGAATTTAAATCTCATTGCACAAAGTCTTTTAATTATAGTTTTAAGCTGCTCACTTATTATATAACTACTGAGCAGTAATATTGTTATAGAATATAACTGTTATCTATATAATAACCTTATGGGTGGGTTTTTATCACTTTTAACATCCAAAATTATGTGTGGTGTCTTTCAGCTAATTATTTCTTCCCTAATTTCTTTTTCAATTCTTTTATCTCTTTTTCAAGTTCGACAACTTTATCCCTTTTTTCTGTTAATTCTGTAATATCAAGCTGAACTCCAAGTATCCCTGTTTCATTAAGATAATCAATAAAGAATGGGGTTTTTGTTGTATCAAGAATAGTATTACTATCGTTAATATCTTCCACTTCAATAACATGCAAGGGGTTACCCAATTTTATTATATCCTGTTCGGCATCCCACTCTTTTTTAGCTTCATTATAATCATCTATAAAATCAAAATCGCTTTTACCTATTAGATTTTCCCTTGTCTCGCTATGTACATCAAGCACTTTTTGATTTACAATAAGCATTTTCCCTTCATGGTCTTTTAAAAATACTTTTACAGGAATATGGTCTATTATTTTTAATAATGCATTCCTGTTTTTATCTACCTCTTCAAGCAGTTTTTTGTTTTTCTCTTGCTCCTCTGTTCTAAAGCGGGTAACCTCCTCTTGTGTTGCCTGCAGCTCTTCAAGGTTTTGTCGCATCTCTTCCTCTTGTGCCGCCAGCTCTTCCGATTGTTGTTTCGATTGTTCAAGCAATTTGTTTGTACGCCCATTTACCCTTGCATTAGCTATTGTTGATGCGATACTCTCTCCAAGCTTTTCAACAAACTCAATTTGGTGTGGCTCAAATTTACTAAACGATACAAGCTCAATAATAGCATAAACCTCATCATTTAATATGGCAGGCACAATTAATATCGAACGGGGGTTTGCCTCTCCCAACCCCGATGTAACATGAACGTAATCTTCCGGTACATCTTCCATGTAAATTGTAAGTTTTTCATAGGCACAGCGTCCTACTAAACTCTCTCCAATCCTGAATTTGTTATCAACATCCTTTTGCCTGTTATACGCTATTGCCCCTGCAAGCTCAAAATATGTTTCATCGTCATCGTCATCGTTTACAACAAATATACCTCCCTGTATTGCCTTTACATAATCAACCAAGTTGCTCATTATATTAAATGACAACTCTTTTATATCCTGATTATGCTGCCTTAGTATATCACCAAATTTGGCCATGCCCTGAGTTGCCCAATTAAGCTTATCGTCTTCAACCTTGCGTTTTTCCTCATCTTTTTCGGCCTGTATTAAACTTTGCCTCATCTCGAGCAACGAATTGCCAAGCAAATCATTTTCACCCAATTTTTGATACTCGGCCTGCAAATTGCCACGCCCTATGGTTTTGGCAAATTCGGTTGTGCGCCCAAGCCCATCAATAAGCATATTGGCAGAGTCGGTCATATCCTCAAACTCATCACCCGTGTTCATCTCCATTTTCATGCTTTCATCGATATTCCCAAC
>CBDUWQ010000321.1:0-2343 GCA_965370965.1 uncultured Bacteroidales bacterium | reverse complement strand
ACATCGTATTACCATATTCATTACAAGCTAAAAACTACCGAAGACGAAATTTTGCGTCGTGCTATTGAGGCAGTTAAGTATGCCCGCAACTTTGTTGACGATGTAGAGTTTTATGCCGAAGATGCAGGGAGGTCTGACAATGAGTTTCTTGCAAAAGTAGCCGAGGCGGTTATTAAGGCAGGAGCTACTGTTATAAATATACCCGATACCACGGGCTATTGTTTGCCGGGCATGTTTGGCGAAAAAATAAAATACCTTATGAATAATGTACCAAACATTGATAAGGCAATAATTGCAACACATTGCCATAACGATTTGGGAATGGCAACGGCCAATACCATAGCGGGTGTTTTAAAAGGGGCGCGACAGGTTGAGGTTACCATAAACGGAATTGGTGAAAGGGCTGGCAACACATCGCTTGAGGAGATTGTTATGATACTAAAAAGCCATAAGGATTTGAATCTTACAACATCAATTAAACCCAAGCGAATAATGAAAACCAGCAGGCTTATTACTTCATTAATGAATATGCCTGTGCAGCCAAATAAGGCTATTGTGGGCAAGAATGCCTTTGCGCACTCATCGGGAATTCACCAAGATGGGGTAATAAAAAACCGCGAGAATTACGAGATTATCGACCCCAAAGAAGTTGGTGTAAAAGAGTCGGAGATTGTTTTAACCGCACGGAGCGGACGTGCTGCGCTTAAGCATAGGTTAGAGATAATAGGATACACGCCGGTTAATGGTGATTTAGATGATATTTATACCCGTTTTATTGAATTGGCTGATAGAAAAAAACAAATTAATGATAACGATTTGGAGTTTTTGGTAGATATAAACCGAAAAGACAGGAGGTTATTAAAATTAGACTATTTACATGTATCTACCGGCACCGCACCCGAAACAATGGCTACTGTACAACTTGATATAAATGGTGAAAAGCAGTCGGCAACAGCATCGGGCAACGGCCCTGTTGATGCTTCGTTTAATGCAGTTAAGCAGTTAATAAAAAGGAAAATACACCTTGAAGAATTTTTAATACAAGCCATTACCCGTGGCAGCGATGATGTTGGCAAGGTACATGTTCAGGTAAAAAACAATAACAATATATATAGTGGTTTTTCGGGCAGTACAAATATATTAACCGCAAGTGTTGAGGCTTTTATTGATGCAATTTCAAAGATAAAATAGAAGATGAAGAATATATTAGTTTTGCCCGGCGATGGAATAGGACCGGAAATAACAGACGAGGCTATTAAAGTAATGAAAGCCGCCGCAAAGGCTTTTAATTTTGAATTAAATTTTGATTTTGGGCTAATTGGTGCAAAATCAATATATAAGGTTGGCAACCCACTACCCAATGAAACCATTGAAAAGGCAAAAAAATGCGATGCTATTTTGCTTGGTGCCGTTGGTGTGCCAGAACTTGACGGAGAAAAAGACCCGAACCGCAGACCCGAAATGGGTCTTTTAGGCATACGCAAAGCCATGCAACTGTTTTGTAATGTTAGGCCTGTAAAAACCTATGAGGCAATAAAACACCTTTCGCCATTAAAGGAGGAGGTTGTTGAGGGAACAGATTTTATTATTTTTCGTGAACTTACCGGAGGTATCTATTTTGGCAAAAAGGGGCGTAGCAGCGATGGGCAAACAGCTTATGATGATTGCAGCTACTCGGTTAATGAAATAAAAAGAATTGCCAAACTTGCTTATGAGGAGGCCATGAGGCGCGATAAAAAGCTTTTATTGGCTGATAAAGCAAACGTGCTTGAAACATCGAGGTTATGGCGCGAAACAGTTACTGAGATGAACAAGGAATTTCCTGATGTTAAGCTTGAATTTCAGTTTATTGATAATGCTGCCATGCAGGTTGTACTAAACCCAGCGCAGTTTAGTGTAATAGTAACCGAAAATATGTTTGGCGATATTTTGTCTGATGAGGCATCGGTAATTATAGGATCGTTAGGTATGTTGCCATCGGCATCGTACGGAGAAAAAACTGCACTATTTGAGCCATCTCACGGCTCGTACCCGCAAGTAGCAGGAAAAAATATAGCAAATCCTGTTGCAACTATACTCTCGGCAGCAATGCTATTACAATATGTGGGTTACGAAAAAGCTGCAAAAGCAATAGAGCAGGCTGTTAACAAATCGCTTGCAAATAGTATTACCACAGCCGATATTAATACAAAAAACCCTGCTGCTACAAGTCAGGTGGGCGATTATATTGCAGAGCAGTTATTAAAGTTATAGTATAAAAAATAAGAAAATAGAGCAGTATGTTTTAACTTTTGTAACTAATCAGTGTAAGCAAAGTCTTTAAAATTAAGGAGTAATGTAATT
>CBDUWQ010000320.1:0-2401 GCA_965370965.1 uncultured Bacteroidales bacterium | reverse complement strand
TATGCAACAAGTTTATTATGCAAGTCTTCGTAAACAACCTTGTGAAACTTGACACATAACTACAATTTATACACCATTTTTTCCTCATTAACCTCAATAATTTCAAACTTAAATGATGTTACTCCTCCCCAATATTCTGTTTCAATAAAAAGGGTATTATCAGGAAATAATGTCCATTTTCCCGGATAATTTGCATAAACTATTGGAGGTGTTGCACACATGCCACTATTAATACGCTGAACAAATGTGCCATCGGCATTAATCATAAAGCCATCCTTATTGTCAACAAAACTATTACTGCGTGTAACGGTATAAACCGAATCGTTAAATTGTGAATTAACCCATGTACCAACGTATTCTTCCGTACTGTTTATAGCAGTTTTATCATCGTGTTTTGTACAACCAATAAAAAGCATTAGGGCAATAAGTGGTAAAAATATTTGCTTCATGATAAAAAAAATTAAAAGTTTTTATTATGCTAAAGACACAAACAATAACAAAAGGGTTGCGTAAGTCAACAATAATTTTATAAACAATGCAGTTTCAATTTTTCGCAACAAAAAATTTTGCCAAATAAAAAAAAACTAAAATCGTGGAACTTTGCAAAATGTATTGCGTATATAATACTGTATTATAAATTCGTTTTTTCATAATTGGTTTAATATAATAAATAGGTAAAACCTTTGGGATATTCCGAGCCCCCAAAGGTTTTTTTATGCAATCTATCAAACACAACCTTATGAACCTTGGAAAAAACAATTTACCATAAGATACAACAACTAAGTTTTTTCTAACTCTATTATTAAATGAATACTATCCTTTTCAACAGGCTTATTTTTAAAATTTCCATCCTTATTTATTGTCTTAAGTGCATCAATAATTAGGATTTACTGAGAAAGTCTGTAGTGCCTGTCTGCCGAACAGGCAGGCATCAAATACAAAGCGGCAAAATGAACTGCCCACTGCTATACGGGGTATCAAATGGTATTAGTTTAATATTTTCTTATAGCACAATCCTTAAGCTTAATAATATCAGCATCTTCCATAAACTCCAATCTCATCCAGCCTAAAATTGCATTTTGTTCATGCTTATAAAAACCAATATACCGTTCTTCTCCCCACACATTCCAATTACCACAGCAGGTATCCCACGAGTTTGTTTCATAATGGTATCCAGTTTCAATAAATTGAAATTTTTTATCATAAGAATTGTTGTAAGAATAAGTATAAGAATAAGAATAATAACTGAAGTAATAAGAATAATTTATTAACGTATCACCATAAATTAATGGTATGAAACCTCCAGAATGAGCAAGGCGATAATTTACTAATGACTGTATGCTAATAGTTCGCCAAAAATTAGATTCAGGCTTTGACGAGTCTCTGTAACCTTTAATTTCTAAAGCAAAGTCATTAATTCCATCTAAATCAATATCAAATGGTCGAGTATATTCAAAATACCCATTATTCATATATTCTATTGAAAATATAATATTAGGTTCATAATTATAATAAACACATGAATCTGTATCGCCTGCAAAAAATGTAGTATTAATAGGCATTTCTTCTTCTACTTCTTCTACTACCTTTATTTCATATTTTTTGTCGCAAGCAATATTTAAAAATATAGTTAAAAGTGCTATTGTTATTATAGTTGTTAGTTTCATTTGTTTTAAATTTTAGGTTCTACTGTTAATTTAGTGGTAAAATAATTTTAAAAAATTATTTTATTGTAATGCTATATTGGCAAATTTGTTTTTTACTGTAATTGATTTTTTAATATCCGGATTTATATATAAAAATTCATTTTTATCTTTTGTTAAATTTCTGGAGTCGATACTAATAAATGATTTGTTTTTTATGGTGCAGTCATCTAAAAATATACTGCCACTTTTTGATATAAGTGATATATTGTACTCTTCACAATCTCTATTCAATAAAGTTATTTCGGTACCTGAGGCTTCAATATCCAGCTTTAAAAGGGCTTTAGTTATGGTAAAATTTATAGACCCCAAATTAGATACTATTGAATATGCACCCCCACAACTATAAAAATAACTACTTAAATAATTTGATTCAATTATACAGGTTAATTCAGAGTTTTTTATAAGAACCTCACCAATTTGCGCATCCAAATTTAATTCTCCTTTTATGTTTTGCATATTTAATTTTCCGTATTTAAAATTGATATTAAAATTGCCTTGTATATTACTAATTATAATATCTCCAAGACTATTAGTAATTGTTATATTCCTATTTTGAGGAATTTTAAGAACATACTCGGCACTTATTGTACCTGTAAGTTCTTCGCCGGCATTTATTAATATATAGTTACGCATGTAAATTTCTCTGCTTTTAATATTTAATAAAACCTGGTTAAGAACTTGTGTCATTTTTCTAT
>CBDUWQ010000319.1:0-2407 GCA_965370965.1 uncultured Bacteroidales bacterium | reverse complement strand
ATTCATTAGATAAATCACTTTGGATATCCATTGTGTTTACCGTCTCGTCAAAACGAATTACATATGTTCTACCACCCGTAAAGTCAACACTTTGGTCTAAACCGCGCATAGCGAGTGATGCTATTCCTGCAATAACAATTATTGATGAAATAGCATAGTACAATTTGCGTTTGCCCAAAAAGTCGATTTTGGTGCTTTTAAGAAAACCTTCAGTAAGTTTTGTTGCAAATTTAGGAGTGCGGTTTTTACCCAATGTTCTTTCAAATACCAAGCGTGTAATAAATATGGCCGAAAATAATGATGAAATAATACCGATACCGAGAGTAACAGCAAAACCATGGATTGGACCTTTGCCGAAATATCCAAGTATTACCGCAGTAAGTAGTGTAGTTATATTTGAATCGATAATAGCAGAGTAAGCATTTTTATAACCATCTTTTATTGCAAGTTTTATCCCTTTGCCCGATGCCAACTCTTCTCGAATACGCTCATAAATTAGCACGTTTGCATCAACCGACATACCAATTGTTAGCACAATACCGGCAATACCGGGTAAGGTTAATACTGCCCCCAACGAGGCAAGTACTCCCATTATAAAAAACACATTGGTTATTAATGCAAGGTTGGCAACATAGCCTGCATGGCTGTAAAAAAATATCATATAAAGCAATACAACTACAAAGGCAATTACAAACGACCATAAACCTTTTTGAATAGCCTCTTCACCAAGCGACGGACCAACAATTGTTTCTTGCTCAATATGTGCAGGTGCAGGCATTTTACCAGATTTAAGAATGTTTGCCAAGTCTTCGGCTTCATTTACTGTAAAATTTCCTGATATTGATGAGCGCCCGCCTTTAATCTCTGCATTTACATTTGGTGCCGAGTAAACATAGTCATCAAGTACAATTGCAATTGCTTTACCAACATTATTGCCTGTTAATCGTGCCCAAACTTTAGCACCTTCTGCATTCATACTCATTGACACCTCAGCATCACCTCTACCTTGGGCATACTCTTTACGTGCATTTGTTACTACATCGCCCTCAAGTGCTGCACGTCCATCGCGACTGGTTATTTTAATAGCATAAAGCTCAAAAAATTGCTCCTCTTTGTCAATAGCCTTAACACCCCAAAGCAGTTTTAAATTTCTTGGAAACAAGCTGCGTATTTGTGGCATCCTTAAATATTCATTTACTTTACTAGTATCTTTAAAATGTGAATATCCGATTGATGCTCCTGGCAGAGGTTTGTTTTCGCGCGAAAAGCGTGGCTGCAAAACCGAAAATAGCGGATAATCTTTTCCCATATCCTGAGCCATTGATGTGTCAACTGCTGTTGAGTCACTCTCTAATTGCTCAATTAATGATAGTTCATCATCTGATTTATCTAATGTACTGTCTGCCAATTCAATTTCTTCAACTTTAGGTTCAACTTCAGTAGTTTCAACATCTTCTGTTGTTGCAACCTCGTCAGTTGTTTTCTCTTTTTCTAAGGCTTCCAAAGCATCGTTAATTTCCTTAATTTTATCGTTGGCAGCATACAAGTACTGAACAATCTCTGCGTTTTCGTAAGTTTCCCAAAACTCTAAATTTGCTGTACCTTGTAAAAGCTTACGAACCCTTTCAGGGTCTTTAACTCCCGGCAGCTCAACCAAAATACGTCCCGAACTTCCTAAACGCTGGATATTGGGCTGTGTAACCCCAAATTTATCAATACGTGTGCGAAGTATGTTAAACGAATTGCTTATGGCAGACTCTGCCTCAAGGCGCAATACTTCAAGCACCTCTTCGTTGGTTGAATTAAAACTTATTTTATCTTTCAATTCAATGGTATTAAAAATAGCCGCAAGCTTTGCGTTCTCATCTATTTTGGCAAACTCGAGCCCAAACAGGGTAACAAAATTTGCTTTACCATTTTTTATTTGTTCGCGCTTAGCCATCGAAATGGCTTTTTTAAACGTTGTGTCTCTGCTGTAGTTTGATAACGAACGGATAACATCAACAACCGATACTTCAAGAATTACGTTCATACCACCTTTAAGGTCAAGACCAAGGTTTAATTCACGCTCTTTTATTTCACGGTAAGTGAAATCTTTCAAAAACAGAAAGCTGTAAACAGGCTTTGAGGCAATTGAATCAAGGTAAACATTTAACTTTTGTTCATCACCTTGTGCATATTCCTTAGCTTGATTTTCAACTTGTGTTGTTTTTACCGTAAACCAAAGCTGGTATAAACATACCAGCGCAAACATAATAGCAACAAATCTAATAGCTCCTTTATTCTGCATTTGTTTTGAATTTTATTGATTTCTTAATAATAAATTTATCTTATGCGATAATCGCGCAAATATCTTGTTTTTTTTTTGTAAGTGGGGTTTTTTTGGTGCTATATATAAATTATTATG
>CBDUWQ010000318.1:0-2437 GCA_965370965.1 uncultured Bacteroidales bacterium | reverse complement strand
ACATCGGCAGGTAGCGACACCTTATATCTACACCAAACTAAACGTATGAATTAATAAGGATAAATGGAGAATAAAAGAAAAATTGAAAATATAAGCATAGCTATTATTGTAGTAATTATTTTATTGATACCTATTTATTTAATAAAAGAGGGTATTGATAAAGCAAAAAGCGATAACGCCAATTTAACATCGGCAACCTTTGTAGGACGCGAGGCTTGTATTCAGTGCCATGTAATAGAGTACGAGGCATGGAAAGATTCGCATCACGATAAGGCAATGGAACATGCCAACGACACAACTGTTTTGGGTAACTTTAACAATACACAATTAATATCAAATGGCATTACTCATAAATTTTATAAAAAAAACAATAACTTTTTTGTTTTTACCGATGGCGAACATGGTAAAATGCAAGAGTACGAAATAAAATATACGTTTGGCTTTACACCGCTACAACAATACCTTGTTGAGTTTGATAAAGGACGGTTACAAACGCTACCGCTTACATGGAACAGCATAGATAATAATTGGTATCATATGACCGATTCGGTTTATAAAAACCAAACAATAGATTACACCAACTGGCTGCATTGGACTAATCAGGCTCAAAACTGGAACAGCATGTGTGCCGATTGCCACTCAACAAACTTAATTAAAGGGTATAATATTGAAACTGACTCGTACCATACAACATGGTTTGAAATTAACGTAAGCTGCGAAGCTTGCCACGGTCCCTCATCAAAACATATGGAATGGGCTAACTTGCCCGAATACTCGCGTAACGGGTTTCAAAATTATGGATTAACCGTACAAACAAGCAATATTGACAATAAACAATATGTTGACCAATGCGCCCGTTGCCACACCCGACGAGCCTCAATGAGCGATTATAACATGCAAAGCAAATCTATTTACAACCATATGATACCCAATTTGCCAACCGAACCACATTACCATATTGACGGACAAATACTTGAAGAGGATTACGTTTATGGATCGTTTACACAAAGCAAAATGTATATGAACGATGTTAAATGTAACGATTGCCACGATGTACATAGCACCAAACTACTGTTTGACGATAACAGGCTATGTTTACAGTGCCATATTGCTGATAAATACGATACTAAGCAGCATCACTTTCATAAAAGTGAGGGCGAAAAAGGCAATGCTGTTACATCGGTTGCAGGTGTAAAATACGAGGTGGGCGAGGGGACAAAATGTATTAATTGCCATATGCATGCACAGTATTTTATGGGTGTTGATTACCGTAACGACCATAGCTTTAGAATACCACGCCCCGATTTATCTGAAAAATTTGAAGTACCAAATGCATGTAACCAATGCCATGCTGACAAAACAAATAAATGGTCACAAAAATATATTGAAGAGTGGTATGGCAAAAGCCGTAAATTTCAATATGGCGAGGCCTTTGCATTGGCTCGTGAAAGCGATATGTTAGGATTCGAAAAGCTGAAAAATATAGTTGCAGATGAGTTATATCCTGAAATTATTAGAAGCACAGCAATTGAATATATGGGACGTATGTATCAAGATAGCAGCAAAGAAATTCTTTACCAATATATGCAAAATATACACCCGCTTATCCGCTTGCAAGCATTAAGGCATCTGCACTTAACTACCGAACAGTGTTTGTCGAACACATTGCCGCTTTTATACGACGAAATTAAAGCCATACGCATTGAATGTGCTAACAAGTTATTGGGTATAAATTCCGATTTAATTCCTCAAAATTATAAAGAAGCTTTTAAACAAGCAACAAGCGAGTATTTTGAATCGTTGGAATACATTGCCGATTTTCCGAGTGGCAAGTTTAACCTAGGTAATTACTACTATAATACGCAAAATTACAACAAAGCCGAACAGTTTTTTGTGGCAGCATTAAAACAAGATAGCGAGCTACATGCAATTAAAATAAACCTTGCATATTTATATAATAGTACAGGCAAACCAAAAAAAGCCTTAATGCTATTTGAAAGTTATTTAGATAACAACCCTAACGATGGAAATGTATTATTCTCGTATGCACTTTTGCTTTCGGAGCTTCAACAATATAAAAAGTCGCTTAAATTTTTACTGAAAGCCAATATTGCACAGCCCGAAAATGCCCGTATTGATTATAACATTGCAATGATGTACGAGTTTTTTAATGATAAAGCTAATGCAGAAAAATATTTGAAACAAGCCATTAAAAAGGGAAAAAATAACATTGCATACCATACTTCACTGTTGCAATACTATTTAAAAAATAAAAACTTGCAAGCAGCTAAAAAACTTGCAAAAAGTATAATTACGCAATTCCCCAATATTGAAAACCGCAGTGAACTTGAGGCATTAATTTCGGCTGAGCTATGATTTGCACTTAATTCTACTTTACGAACTTAATTTTGTTTGTTGTTTCAATTTTTGTTTGTTG
>CBDUWQ010000317.1:0-2550 GCA_965370965.1 uncultured Bacteroidales bacterium | reverse complement strand
ATTGTGCGCTTTCGTTATTTGCTGCATCGTAAGCCGAAACCGTGTATGTGTATTCTGTATCGGCACTTAATCCTGTATCGTTAAAAGCATTGGTATAAGCTGTATCAATTAAAGTACTGCCTCTAAAAATTCTGTATCCTGCAACAGCAACATTATCGGTTGATGCATCCCAACTTAAATTAATCTGTGAGGCTGATACCGCCGATGCGCTTAGGTTTTGCGGCACGGTTGGGGCTTCGGTATCGGTTCCACCTGCGCTACTTGTGGTGGCAGTTGCAATATTGGTATGGTACGATTCATTTCCTACGGAGGAAACTGTAGTAATTACGAAGTTGTATTCGGTATCAGCTGTTAAGCCCGTTACGTTAAAATTTTTAGATGTGCTATTGTTTATAAAAGTCAAATTGGCATTTGACATATTGTAGGCATAAATATTATAATGGTCAACCTCAACAGCAACATTAAAATCGTCCCAACTTAAATTTATTTGCTCTGAACTTACTGCATTCGCTGTTGGGTTTAATGGTGCAGCAGGGTATTCGGTTGATGCATTAACTGTGGTATTTTCACCATATAGTTTAACATCAAAAGCAAATGGTTCGGGTTGGTCTTCGTCTCCTGCACTTCTGCCGGCTAATGAAGTATTTGAATAATGAACATTAAACTGGTCGTTTTGCTCATCATTCATATCATAATTATTACTTATTCTAAGCATATTTGTTACGCTATAATTGTCTTTATCAACTCTTGATACAAGTATAACACATTTGCCGCTTGTTACAAGAATAGGGTTAGGAAATTCGAAATGTACCCATGAACCACCGCTTTGTACTAACGAACCACTTACAGGTTCAGATGTAGCCAACAGAGTTGTTAATTCAAGATTATTATCTATATCAACTTCCCAAACAGTAACATTATAGTTAATTGCCGATATGTTGCCTGTATAATTCAAGTTCATATCAACACTACAAATTGTTTTGGTTTGCCCAACCCAATATAAGCCGCGGTAGGTGTTTACATATTGCGATTGCCCAACAAAATGCCATGAATTACCCAAAGTTTGTTCATAAGTTAAATCGCATGAGTCGTCAATGTTAATTTTATAAACACCAATAATCGGACTTTCTCCATCAACGCTTCTTTGTGCAATAAAAATACGCTGCGTTACAGAATCGTATGCTACACCACCCAATAAAGGTCTAACAGTATCGGGAGTAAGTGGGATGTTTAGTGCCCACTGGTCATATGGAACAATATCCCATGGGTTTTTTGTGCCTGCTGCAACCTCGGCCATTTCTGAGGCATCATAGGCCCACACATAATTAACATAGGGGAATGCATGTGTCCCTTTATGCAAACTGGCAGGGTCATATACATAATCTTCATCATAACCTTCAACCGGAGTCCCATCTAATGTTATATCATCGGTACCAACACCATATCCGGGTATTCCGGTACCTGTTGTGCCAATAAAAATCACACTATTAGTTTTTGTCGGAAAAAATACTCCCCCACTTTTAGTGGTCATATTATATTGCGGGTTGGCTTCTGTTTCATTATCCCACACCCCAAGTGTTGGATGGTCAATGGGATAATAAACTAAAGGTTTTACAGCAACAGGAGAGTCAACTCCCAATTTTGAGGGATCAAAAGCAAAAAGACCGGGGCCTAATGATGTACGCGATGTTATTGACAAACCATGCTGCCCTGTTAAAGCAGAACCACCAAAAGCACTTTGCCATGCACCGGGAATATGCGCCATATAACCTGCTACATAGCCCGGATTTTTATCTCCAACTTTGAATATACCGGCAAAATTGCCTGTTTCGGTAATATTTAACGAATTTGTAAAATGCGACCTTGCTGCATGCATTCCTGCATCGTAATAAACATATGAGTTGCCAATTAGCTTATTATTGTGTACCAATAAGCCACCCATAAGAACAGTACCATCGCCTGTACTTAACGATTCATTATTTTCACCTAAATTGGCAATATTACCATCAGTTATATCATATAACTTATCGCCTTGCATAAATGTAGCCGTTTCTAAATCATCAATAGTTTCTCCTATAATAATGTTTGGTATTGATATTTCGCCAACATACTGGGTATAAGAATGCCCTGTTAAAAAAAGAGAATTGTTTGCAGGGTTGTATGTAATACAAGTTCCACCGTACGCATAACCGCCATTACCACTAACATGAGGCACTTTAAAAGCTCCCAAATATTCAAAATGTGTGGAGTCGATTAATAAATCGTTGGTTTGTGCCAACAATACATTTCCAAAATTTGAAATAAACAGAATTGAAATAAACAGGGTTCTTAGTAATTTAATGCCATTTGTAAAACACGTAAGTTTTCTATTTTTCATTTGTTATTTTTTTAAAAAGGTTCAGTTGCTATTGAATTTGCATAAAAATAGTTTTTTTAATCTATTAAACTAATTAGCTATATAATAATTCATTGTTTTTGCACTAAGGGCAGCATTACAATCTTAAATTCAACTAATAAATGCAACTTTTAGATTTGGGATAATACATTACT
>CBDUWQ010000316.1:0-2558 GCA_965370965.1 uncultured Bacteroidales bacterium | reverse complement strand
ACGATGTGTTTAAATCTTTAACCCAAGTGTTAATGTTTTGGTCTATTTCGTAACCATCAACCCATTTAATAAAACCGGGGGCAGTTGGCTCATGCAAATAAATTGAATCTAACCCATTATTATTACTAAATGCATTTTTTCCAATACTGCTTAATGATGCAGGCAGGGCAAGATCACTTTGGGTTAAATTATTATCTGAAAAAGCATTTTTACCCATTATTTTTAGCCCATCATTTAATGTTAGCGATGTAAGATTGTTATTTGAAAAGGTGCCTTCTCCTATTCTCTCAACATTGCCGGGTATATTAATATTTGATAAATTATTATTACTGAATGCATATCTGCTAATTTCAGTAATATTACTATTAATTGTTAATGAGGTTATTTGGTTATTTGCAAAAGCATCAGCACCAATATAAGTAACCGATGATGGAATACTTATTCCGGTTAATCTATTACTATTAAAAACCCCACTCTGAATTTCTGTAATTGAATTTGGCAGAGTAACGTCGGTTAAATAATTATTGTTAAATGCATAGCTCTCAAGTGTTTCAACGCTATTAGGAATAACTATTTGGTCGAGTCTGTTATGTTCAAATGCATTATGCCAGATTGTTGTTACGCCTTGTGGTATTGTTACTTCGGTAATATAATTATTGGCAAAAGCAGAATATTCAATTATTTTAACATTACTTGGTATTATTACACTTGTAAGCTGAGAGCCTTGAAATGAGTTATTGCCAATTGTTGTTAAACCTTCAGGAAAAATATCGGCAGTTATTACTTTTTCAGATCCTGCATACGATATTACTTTTGTACTATCGGTAGTTCCATTTTGGTTGAGGGCATAAATTATACCATTTGTTGCTTCACCGTTAATAGTTGTAATAGTGTTCATATTAACAAATCCACCACCAAGTGAATTTACTGTACTTGGAATAGTTAGGCTTGTAATGTTATTATTGTAAAAAGCCATTTCCCAAATACTTTTTAAGCCTTCATTAAGGGTTAGGCTTGAAATGCTATTTTCGGCAAATGCACTATGGTCAATATATAAAACCGTTGCTGGAATAGTAACTGTTGTTAATCCGTTTCTTTGAAAACTATTACCATTAATGATAGTAACTGTTTCGGGAATAAAATCAATAACATTGGCTACACCACCGTACGATGCTATTTTTGTGTTATTTATAGAACCATTCTCATGTCTTGCAAAAATAATACCTTTCGATGGTTGTTCGTTAACTTCAGTAATAGCATTGCCACTAAATGGTGCATTAATATATGCTACACTTGCAGGTATAGTAAGTGAAGTAATGTTATTATCGGCAAAAGCCCCATCTTCAATATGCGTAACACCATCGGGTATTTCAAGGGTTGTAATGTCATTATTCCAAAATGTGCGATGTCCAATATGCCTAACGCCCGACCCAATTGTTAAACTAACAATCTTGTTAATCTGAAAAGCAGCGTATCCCAAATCGGTTACACTATTGGGTATTATTAAATTGGGAATATTATTATTATTAAAAGCATATTCCCCAATTTTTACAACTCCCTCTTCAATAGTAAGGTTACTGATTTTACAATCATGAAAAGCGCTATTGCCAATTGCCTGAACATTAGCAGGTATTGTAAGGGTATTAATATTATTATTTTCAAAAGCTCCATTACCAATAATAGTAACGGTTGTAGGTATTGATAATGAAGTGATTATATTCCATCTAAAAGCATAATTACCAATTTTTTCAATTCCCTCAGGTAATACAATACCTGTTATTTGTGGTATTCCATCTCTGTGTTGAAAAACTTCGGAACCAATACCTGTTATTTTTTGTGCATTTAACGAATCGGGTATTACTATATTGGTTATTGCAAAATTGTAGGTGCACTTTGTAATAGTACCGTTAACTACTTCAACATCATTATTTACTAATGTGTACTGAGCTTGCGCTTTTGTTGTAAAAAGCATGCTGCCAATAATACATAAGGCAAAAATAAATTTTTTCATAGAGTTTTAATTGTAGTTGTACGTAAGGTTGTTTTGCTATCAAGTTTCACAAGTTTGTTTACACACCCTTGCATAATAAATTTACTGCATAGATAATAATTTAATAAGTAAAAACCTATGATTTTAAACCAATCATTTGGATATTTGAGGCTTAGGGTTTACTAATAATTTATTCGCATCAAAAACACAAATAAGTACAAAAAGGAAAATTAGTTATTTACCGTTTATATTTTGTATTCGTTCCAATGTTCAGTAAATAATAATATTTGTTCCTTTTCTTCTTCAATATTCCAACCTAAAAACTCTGCCAAACAATCGGCAATAAAGTTAATATGTATATTTAATTTGTTGGTTTCAAATAGCACCATTTCGGTTCTATAAACACAAAAATCTGAAATATTGGTTGCCATTTCAAAATTTACTGCATACCATAATTCGGCTTTTAGCCAAACCTTTTCCCAGGGTTTAATTAAATTGCGGTACTCATAGGCCTTTTCTGTAATAACATCGATATTAGTGCCATATCGGTAAAAAAGTTTTTTAAATT
>CBDUWQ010000315.1:0-2588 GCA_965370965.1 uncultured Bacteroidales bacterium | reverse complement strand
CGGGATACACTAACCGGACTGTGCCTGTCTGCCGACTGGCAGGCTATACCCCGAATATATGGTTCTAATTTTCTAAATAAAGAGGATGTAGAACCGGCGACCCTCCCGAAGCTTATTTTTAAAGCGATGCAAAAATACTTATACTTTGGTTATTTGCAAATATTATATACAAATATTTTGTAATATATTTTATATGTAAACTTATTTAATTGAGTGTATGATACATGTGCAGTTTTTATACTTTTTTTTTCGATAATTAACGTATAAAATGCTTCATGTTTTCGGGCAATTCAATGCTGATTTCAGTAATACCAGCAATAATGTTTTGATTAAACCATGGAGTTTGGTGTATTAACTTTTTCTTGCTCTGCTTTTCAATAGTATAAGTATTGCCAACCCCGGTTTTTAAAATTTGCTTAATAATACTGCATGATTTTTCATTATGACAATCATAAAGGCTTTGCCCAATTAATTTTTTACCTCCCCATTTGCTAAAGGTAATAGCAGCCCTATTGTTCATATATATTATTATGGCATTATTGTCACAAATAGTAACAGCTGACGGAAATTCATCCCAATATTTATTTAAATTCATATTTTTTATACTATTTTTTCAACAAATATATAATTCATAGCATTAATAACATATTTAAGTTTGCATAATAAAATAATAATAATTCTATTTTTGCATACCTAATACTTGAAATAAATAATTAAATAATATGAAAAATCTGATAACACTTTTGCTGATTTTATTTGCAGCAGTATCGCTGGCGCAGCAGGGTACAATTACTAATAATGATTTAAGCAAAATCAAAAAATCGTATAATAAAAATGATGCGGCCACAAAGGCCTTAACAAATGCATTAAGCAACAACGATGTTAAAAAGTTGGTTTTAAACCGCGAAAACCTTATCGAGATTGAACACAATTTTAAATATAAGGTTGATGTAAAAGGTATATCTGACCAAAAAAGTTCAGGTCGCTGTTGGATGTTTACAAGTATGAATGTACTTAGGCCCATGGTAATTGATAAATACAAACTTAGTAGTTTTGAATTTTCGCATAACTACCTTTATTTTTGGGATATTTTTGAAAAATCTAATCTTTACCTTGAGGCTCAAATAAAATATGCAGCTAAACCCAAGGACAATAAATATGTTGATTGGCTTTTTAAAAACCCTGTGGGTGACGGTGGTGTCTGGAATTCGTTTACAAACTTGGCCGATAAATATGGCTTAGTGCCAAAAGAGGTTTTTCCCGAAACAAACTCGAGTGAAAATACAAGATGGATGATTAGTATTATTAAGCGTAAGTTACGCGAACAGGGGCTTGAGCTACGTAAAATGTATTCTGAAAAAGCAAAATACAAAGATCTTGAGGCAAGAAAAATTGTGATGTTAGGCGATGTTTACAGAATTTTATCAATGAATTTGGGCGAACCACCAGTTGAATTCAATTATAGGTTTGCCGATAAAGATGGTAATATTGGCGAATTAAACACATACACACCAAAAAGCTATATGACAGAAGTTTTAGGTAATATTGATTTTGCCAATTACATTATGCTCATGAATGATCCAACTCGCGAGTACAATAAAGTTTATGAAATAGAATACGATCGTAATGTAATGGAGGGCAACAACTGGTTATATTTGAATTTAACCAACGAACAAATTAAAGCATTTGCGATAAAAAGTATAAAAAATAACAAACCCATGTATGCATCATGCGATGTTGGCAAACAGCTAAACAACGATTTGGGTTTTAGTGATATTGATAATTATGATTTTGAATCGCTTTACGGAATAAAATTTGGGATGAATAAAGCTCAGCGCATAATAACTCATGAAAGTGGGTCATCACATGGTATGGCACTTATTGCTGTTGATGTAGATAAAAATGAAAAACCAGTAAAATGGCAATTTGAAAACAGTTGGGGTGCAAAAAGTGGTCATAATGGGTATTTAACATTTACCGACGACTGGTTTAACGAGTATATGTTTAGGGTTGTGGTTTTAAAAGAGTTTTTAGATGAAAACACTATAAAGCTGCTCGACCAAAAACCGATTATGCTTCCACCATGGGATCCCATGTTTAAGGCTGACGAATAATATACAAATATTTTCTTAGCATCCTTTGTGCTCTATGCGGTTAAAAAACATAAACAGATGAAAACAAAACCCAGTAACACAACAAATTCCACAATACTGGCCATGGGTGTTAGGTTGCATAAAGCAATAAAAGAAACAGGCAATGAATACCTAATGCTAAATCGTGGTATAAACTCGGTGGTAAACATTAACCTTAGCCAAGTGGTTAAACAAATAGACTTTAATTCAAACGATATACAGTTTTATCCTGGTGGTAAAGGAAAAATAGGGCTGCGCAATGCTATAAATAATGAGTATTTTGCTAACAAAGCCAATATTGATGATATAATAGTAACGGGTGGTGGTATTTCAGGACTTGATATATGTATTCAAAATCTTGATATTAATGAAATTATGCTGCCCCCATTTTTTTGGGGCACCTATGCTCAGTTGTGCAATTTAAGAGGGCTTCCATTTTCAAGTTATAATAGCTAT
>CBDUWQ010000314.1:0-2637 GCA_965370965.1 uncultured Bacteroidales bacterium | reverse complement strand
ATTAAATAACTACATTTGAACAGAGCTATCCGCCTGTGGCGGATTTAGTTCAACATGCGGTTACCTCTATTAATTCATTTCTTTCAAAAAACAAAGAGAATGAATAATATGTAAGGCACAATTTTTTCTTAATAGCCGTAGCTATTAAGAAAAAATTTAATGCAATCAGATTGTTTATTATCTTTGCTCCCACAGGGTTTTGTAAAATTATAGATTTATTAATATGCTCTATCTACAGAAACCATTTAAACACTAACACTCGCATCTTTAACAAAATCGCGCTGTGCCTTAACCATATTAAGGGCATTAAGCAGCATATTTTTTGTTTCAGACATTAAATTCATATACAGCATACTATTTCTTGTCCCAACCTCTTTTTTCTTAATCCTCTTTATTTGAGCTTTTCTGTAGCTGTTAATATCGTTAATAAGCAAGTTTTGAATTTCAATAGCATTCTCTATTTCATCAAAATTTTTGTCAAAAACAATCGACTGCAATTTATTTGAGAAAATTGCTATACCGTTTACCAGTTTTTGCAGCTCCTCGGTCTGTACCGGCAATATGGCTTTATGATGATTTTCGACATGGTTAAGTACCGGCTCGAGTATAAATGACAAGCTATGTGCCAGCTCGCGCTGATAGTCGATTACCTGAACATAAAAATGCCCCGTTTCAATTGATTCCTGCTTAAGCTCAGATATTGTTATGTGAACCCTGTCTTTTTGGGATTTTACCCGTTTATTAAGATCTAATATCAATTGCCATTGCTTGCGCAACTCTTTCCTGTTTTCACTAATTAAACCCTGAGCCGACATAGAGTATATGTTTAATGCCTCGTTAAGTACACTATTTAAACTAATGGTGCATTTTTCCAATACCTTACTAACTGAACTATCAACCTCATTATCAACAGCCTCTTTAGCTTCAATACGTTTTTTATGAGTTTTGTTTGAGCGAACAAGAATATATACAGCAAAAACAACCAATGCAATTACTGCGGCAAGTTTTAACCAGCTAATCAATAATGCTATTAAAAACGCAGCTGTAAAAGCAACAATTGCGGTTAAAAACCAACCTCCAATTACAGTAAATACGCCTGTAATGCGGTAAACAGCGCTATCGCGACCCCAAGCACCATCGGCAAGCGATGTTCCCATTGCAACCATAAATGTTACGTATGTTGTTGATAATGGCAGCTTTAGCGATGTTGCAAACGAAATAAGTATTGAAGCTACCATTAAGTTTACCGATGCACGAATTAAATCGAATTGAGGAGGGTTTGCCTGTTTCTGAATCTTTTTGTTATATGCAGTTTGGTCAAAACGGTTTTTTATGCCATTAACAAACGGTTTTGGCAGCACCGTGCCAAAAAATGTTGACGAGCCAACAGCCCTGCCAACCAATAAACGTGCAAATGTTGAAGAGCTCCAGCGCTCAAAACCTTCATCTTGGCGAGAAAGGTTTAATTCGGTTTCGGTAACCGAACGCGCCTTTTTTGAAAACCACAACGTAACAACCATAATTAACCCTGCAATAATAAGGTATATTGTGGGTGTATGGACTTTTGCAGCCAATCCTGCCATTAAAAAATCATTGCCACCATTGGCACTAAACAGCTTAAATGCCTCAAAACCTGCCAATGGCACACCTATAAAGTTAACCAAATCGTTTCCGGCAAACGCCATTGCCAACGCAAATGTTCCGGTAAGCACAACAACTTTAAGAATATTGGTTTTGAATAACCAGTTTAACAGTTGCATCAATACTGTCCAAAAAGCAAAGCTTACAGTTAGAATCATTACCGTATTATCTTTAATCAAATCTTTCATATCGTGTGTCATAAACGAAGCACTTTTTGCCCCCTTTATTAATATGAAATAAGTTATTACAGCAATTGATAGCCCTCCCCAAATTGCACCAAAATATTTTATTGAATGCTCAAAATTAAATGTAAACAGCAAACGGCTTATCCATTGCACAAATGCTCCTATCGAGAATGCCACAACCACCGAGAGCAGTATTCCGGCAATAATTGCCAAAGCTTTGCCCGAGTTTATGTACTCCGACATTGGCAATGCGTTGGGTTGTGTTGTTATTTTTATTACAGCAACCGCCACTGCTGCCCCCAACAGCTCAAATACTATTGAAACCGTTGTTGATGTTGGCAAACCAATGGTATTAAAGAAATCGAGTAGTAAAATATCGGTAAGCATTACCGCTAAAAACACTACCATTACTTCGGTAAAATAATAGTTTTGCGGATGAAAAATCCCTTTTCGGGCAACTTCCATCATACCATTCGAAAATGTTGCACCTGCAATAATACCAAGGCTGGCTACTATCATAATAATGTGTCGCGGCGCAACTTTTGAACCAAGTGCCGAATTTAAAAAGTTAACGGCATCATTACTTACACCTACAATTAAATCGGTTATTGCAAGAGCAAATAAAATAAATACAAAAAATAAATAAACATCCATAATTAACTATTCTAAGTTATTGCTCAAAAGTATTGCTAATAATTGTGTGCAATGTTAAATTAGTGTTAACTGATGTTTAAATGAATGGTTAATTAGTGTAGATACAAAGAGGCAAGCCTAATGAGAGACTCTTATTCTTATTCTTATTCTTATTCTT
>CBDUWQ010000313.1:0-2682 GCA_965370965.1 uncultured Bacteroidales bacterium | reverse complement strand
AATTTAAAAAACTTTTTTACCGATATGGCACTAATATCGATGTTATTACAGAAAAAGCTTATGAATATTACAATACACTAAAAACTTGGGAAACAACATGGCTAAAAGCCGAATTATGGTATGCAGTAAATTTTGAAATGGTAACCAACATTTCAGATTTTTGTGTTTACAGAACCGAAATGGTGCTATTTGAAACCAACAAATTAAAAATTCACATTAATTTTATTGCCGATTGTTTATCAGAGTTTTTTAATTGGAAGCCCGAAGAAAAAAAGGAACAAATATTATTATTTACTGAACATTGGAACGAATACAAAATATAAATTATACTATTTCATTAGGTAGTAGTAAACTAAATATGTATGTATTATTACTTACCATCCCTTTATGGGCAATAGTTTCAATTCCTTTTATAATTGCTTTTGGTTTAAGTAATTACATTCAAGGCATTTTAAATGTAATTGATTACAAAATTTTTATTCTTCTTATTTTGGGCATTGCCATTCATGAGTTACTACATGCATTTACATGGATGCTTTTAAAAAAAGAGTGGTTAACAAATATAAAATTTGGTTTTAGTATAAAATATTTAACACCCTATATACATTATACAAAACCTATGAAAGCATGGAAATACAGATGGGGAGGGATTATGCCGGGTTTAGTAATGGGTTTTATACCTGCTGCTTACAGCTATTTTACACAAAACGGTAGTATAAATTTTGTTGGTTTTTTATTTTTATGGGCTGCCATGGGCGATTTTATAAGCTTATGGATGATAAGAAAACTAAATAAAAATCAAATGGTGCAAGACCACCCCGATAAACTGGGTGTTATTGTTTTAAACAGATAAAGGGTTTCGCACGCAACCGTTTTTTAATTAACTTCGTCTGTTACAAACCTATAAGTAGTAACATAAAAAATAAGGTCTTTATAACCTAAACTGAACGATTATGAACTTGTGATTTAACTGAATAATTATTAGCTACATATGAAAATATTAATAAAAAACACCTATATAATTATAACAGCATTTGCCATTATTTCTGTTTTAGCATCGTGTGCAACAATTTTTACCGGAACAAAACAAAATATCAGAATAAAATCGCAGCCCGAAGGGTGCAGTGTTTTTATTAACGGGCAAAACACATACATGAGTACACCTTGTAAAGTAAGGGTAAATCGACGTCAAAAACCTTCAGAATATAATAATAGAAACGAAATACACATTGAGGTTCGCAAAGATGGGTATAAAAATGCCAACAAAAAGGTAGTATCTACATTTAACCCTATTGCGGGAGTTAGTATTGTATTTATTGTCCCTTTTTTAGTTGATTGGGCTTCAGGTGCATATTTAAATTATCAAAAATCAAACTATTTGTATTTAGAGCCCCTATTAATAGAAGATTTAGAGCCTGAAATTGCTCAAGAAAAAAGCGGTGTTCAATACTATTTTAAATCGGATATTGATTTTGATATTCCTGTTAAAGAAGAAACACATTGGAACAGGTTTGCATTAATAATTGGCAATGAAAATTATGCCGCTTTTCAGCCCGATTTAAGTACAAATGCCAATGTTAAATATGCCCGTAACGATGCCCTATCGTTTAAAGAATATGCTGTTAACACTTTGGGGATACCCGATGATAATATAATGCTGACAACAGATGCAACCTTAGCACAAATGAAAAAAGACATTGCAAAATTAAATTTACTTGCCAAAAATGCCTATGGTAAAGCCGAATTGTATTTTTACTATGCAGGACACGGTTTACCCCATGAAAAAACAAAAGACCCCTATTTACTGCCCGTTGATGTTTCGGGTAAAAACCTTGAATTTGCCATTAGTTTAAATGAAATATTTAATAAACTAACCGAATACGACACAAAAAAAATTACCTGCTTTTTAGATTGCTGTTTTTCGGGCGGCGCTCGTTCAAGTTTACCGTTTGAAACCCGCGGAATAAAAATTATACCAAAACACGCCGATATAATCGGAAATATGGTGGTTTTTGCAGCCAGCTCTGCCGACCAAAGTGCAATGGCATACGACGAACAAAAACACGGGCTATTTACCTATTATCTGCTTAAAAAGTTTAAAGAATCAAAAGGCGAAGTTACCTACGGCAATTTAGAAAAATACCTGAAACAAAAATTGCCTTTGCAATCGATACTGATAAACGAAAAAGAGCAAGTACCCCAAATAAGTATTGGTCATAATATTGATGATGATTGGCAAAACTGGAAATTTTAACGGGTGTACGACAAAACCCACAAATTATTGATATTTACGATATATTACAATAGTGTAATACCATTTTAAAATCAAAATTACTGGTATAATAATAATTGAATAGAAGATGTTTGGATTACTGGCTTCCAGCCGGTCTGCTCCATGCAAGCAATACATTTAATATAGTATCATTATTTATAACCATACTATGAACGCTTTTCATGCCTACGATATAAGAGGTATTTATAATACCGACTTTAATAAAAATGATGTGTATAAAATTGGCTTTTTCTTGCCAAAACTATTAAATACAAATAAGGTTTTAGTTGGAAGAGATGTACGCACATCGTCGCCCGAAATATATGAGTACTTGTGTAAAGGCATTACCGATGCCGGAGCCGATGTATATAACTTAGGGCTAACAACAACACCAATGATATACTGGGCTA
>CBDUWQ010000312.1:0-2714 GCA_965370965.1 uncultured Bacteroidales bacterium | reverse complement strand
ATAATGCATATGCGCCCTAAACGGGCTGCAAACGCATCATACACTTAACGTTATGGGCAAATTAAAACAGAACTCCTGAGTTCAAAGAAATTAATAAAAATTAAGAGATAAATAATGAGAAAAAAAGCTTTAGTTTATAGTGAAAATGAGTTTGGAAAGATAGATGGAAAAGTGGCAAATGGTTTAGCTAGATATTCTGAACAATATGAAATTATTGGTATTATAGATAGTACAAAAACAGGACTAGATGCAGGAGAATATCTTGATGGAATTAAGAATAATATTCCAATATTTAATAGTATTGATGATGCCTTAAATAGTTTAAACTATACCCCTGAATATTTTATTTATGGTATTGCACCACTAACATCATTTCTTAATGAAGAACAAAGACAGATAATAGTAAGTGCCATTAAAAATAAGATGAATATTATAAATGGTCTTCCAGAATATTTCACCGAAGATGATGAATTTATTCAAAAAGCAAATGAATATGGTGTCCGAATTTATGATATTAGGAAAGCTCCACCAAGAAATAAACTCCATATATTCTCAGGGCGTATTTTAGAAATTAGAACCCCAGTAATACTTGTAGCAGGAACAGATTGTGCTGTAGGGAAAAGAACTACTGCCCGATTACTTGTTGAATCTTTGAAAAAACAAGGTTTAAAAACAATTTTTATAACAACTGGACAAACAGGCTTACTTCAAGGAGCAAAATATGGTATTGCTTTAGATGTTTTAACTTCGGGCTTTGCAACAGGAGAAGTTGAAAATGCAATTGTGAATGCCGTTGCTACAGAACAGCCTGATATAATTATAGTTGAAGGTCAAGGAGCTTTGAGTCATCCTGCGTTTACATCCTCAAGTGCAATTCTTAGAGGAGCATTGCCTAATGCTATAATCATTCAACATCCACCCAAAAGAAAGAATCATTGTGATTATCCTAACCTGCCAATGCCAACATTAGAAAGCGAAATTAAGCTTAACGAGCTATTTTCAAAATCAAAAGTAATTGCCATTACACTTAATCATGAAGATATGACAGACCATGAACTTGAAAATACAATATTAGAGTATGAGAATAAATATAAACTACCTACTACAGATGTTTTAAAGTATGGATGCGATAAAATTATTAAAAAAATATACGAAGTATTTCCCGAAATACTCAAATGAGTACAATTGACATGATTACGCCAAGAATAGAGATAAATCTTGAAAAAATTGCCCATAATGCAATAAGATTAAAAGAACTGTATGCTTCAAAAGGTATTGATGTAATCGGCGTTACAAAAGTGGTTTGCGGAGATACTAATATTGCAAAAGTTTTAGTAAAAAGCGGAATAAGTGTCCTTGCTGACTCAAGAATCGCTAATATTATGAAGATGCGTGATGCAAGCATAAAAGCACAATTTCTTTTATTAAGAACCATTCATAGTCAAGCCAAAGATGTAGTTAAATATGCCGACATTAGTCTTAATTCGGAACTCGCAATAATTAAAGAACTTTCAAAATTTGCAGAAAAACAAAATATAGTACATAAAATTATATTAATGGTAGAGTTGGGTGATTTAAGGGAGGGTATTATGCCTTCGGATATAGAAAACACCGTTAATAAGGTAATAATGTTGAAGGGAATTAAGCTTGTAGGTATCGGAACAAATTTAGCCTGTTTTGGAGGAATTAAACCTGATTATAAAAAAATGGAGCATTTGTCATCAATTGCCAAAAATATTGAGGATAAGTTCAAATTGAAATTAAAATTTATTTCCGGTGGAAATTCTGCCAATTATAATTGGTTTATGACTACAAAAGATGTTGGAAAAATCAATAACTTACGACTTGGTGAATCCATATTTTTGGGTTGTGAAACCCTTGACAGAAAACCTATACCAGAGTTATTTACTGATGCCTTTAAATTAGTTGCAGAGGTTATTGAATCAAAAATAAAGCCCTCCTTGCCTTATGGAGATATTTATCAGGATGCATTTGGGAATATTCCAAAGTTTCGTGATATTGGTAAAATAAGAAGAGTTTTACTCGGAGTTGGGATGCAGGATGTTTTGGTTTCCGGTTTAACTCCTATATTGGATATTAATATTCTCGGAGCAAGCAGTGACCATCTTATTATTAATGCCAAACAGACAGAATTAAAAGTGGGGGATACTGTTGAGTTCAATCTCAATTATGGAGATTTACTCGCAACTATGACTTCACCATATATAATTAAGGAATATAAATAATTTATGACCGCACAAGAATATTGCGAATTAGTTGAACGATTAGACCGTTTCCAAAAGCAACTTATCCCAACTATTATCATTAAAGATGATAATTCTCCTTTGATTAGTTTAAAAGAATCAGGATTTAATTTAATATTTGAACCATCTATTAAAAAAGATTATCAATACAAGGTCAGAGAAGCAGTTTTTGAAAAAATAGGACGGATAAGCAAAATTTTAGACAAGGAAGATAAAGTATTGATTATTCGTTCTGTATGGAGATCGTTCGCACATCAAAAACTTTTACGTGACAGAAGATTTAAAATAATAAAGAAAGATCATCCTGATAAATCAGAGAAAGAAATCATTAAAATAGTTTCCTATTTCATTGCATCAGAAAAGAAATCAATGCATTCAACCGGTGGAGCTGTAGATGCTTTAGGTGGGTTCTAAAAATTCATTTTTTCACTTGTGATTCGAGAGAAATCG
>CBDUWQ010000311.1:0-2781 GCA_965370965.1 uncultured Bacteroidales bacterium | reverse complement strand
AAATTGCACCAACAAAAGCCATCCAATTTTAATAATATTTTAGTGATACTATACCGCCAAGGATGGCGGCAATCCATTATAACCATACGGAACACCGCCATCTTGGCGGTAAGTCTAAAACCATGCTTTTGAATAAATAAAAAAACTATTTTTATTTGGTTGAATTAAACTTAAGATATATCTTCGCAAACCGAAAACTGCTGCCCAGATGGCGGAATTGGTAGACGCGCTGGTCTCAAACACCAGTGAGGTTAAACTCGTGCCGGTTCGAGACCGGCTCTGGGTACAAAAGTCCTCAATTTGAGGGCTTTTTTTAAATCAGTGAGTCTTTTATTTCAGAGCTTGTCCCGAATATTGGAAAACGTTAGTGAACTGAAATAATTAGCCGAACTCCTGCCTGCCGAAACGGCAGTACAGGCAGAGATTCCGAGCAAAGTAGAGGAATCTTTGGGTTATATTCCACGCCCTTGGGCGAATTAATATGCAATTTCTATTGATACCCGTCTGATTGCAGCGGAGTAGTTCATAATATTAAGTCTATGTCAAATCAAAATACAAAAAAACAACACAATTTAGATTTACGGTATTTGCAAATGGCTCGTATTTGGTCTGATAATTCTTATTGCAAACGCCGCAAAGTTGGTGCTCTAATTGTAAAAGACAGGATGATAATATCGGATGGGTACAATGGGACACCATCGGGGTTTGAAAATATTTGCGAAGATAAAAATGATAAAACAAAACCATATGTTTTACATGCCGAAGCCAACGCAATTACAAAAGTGGCAAAATCAAACAATAGTAGCCAAGGGGCTACATTATATGTTACATCATCGCCATGTTTAGAGTGCTCAAAGCTAATAATACAGGCAGGTATTAAAAGGGTTGTTTTTTCTGATACATACCGCCTGCAAGACGGGCTTGACCTACTTAATAAAGCAAAAATTGAAGTAAAACAGATATGAATTTCTTAAGCAAAATATCAAAATATGGGATGCCTTTGGTAATAGCATTATCGGTTATTTTAGGCATGTTTGTTCAACAAAAAATAGATTTACGTAAAAATGGTTTTCATAACAACTCAAACAAACCTGTTAGTAAATTAGATGCAGTTTTAAATTATGTTGATCGTGAATATGTTGACACCGTCAATGTATCGGATATTGTTGAAAGCACAATTCCAATAATGCTTAAAAAATTAGACCCCCACACAATTTATATTCCTGCCAAAGAGGTTAAGGCGATGAATGAGCCGCTTGAGGGTAATTTTGATGGAATAGGTGTACAGTTTAATATTCAAAAAGATACTGTTACTGTGGTTAAAACAATATTTGGAGGCCCATCGGAAAAAGTTGGCTTAAAAGACGGCGACAGAATTGTTAAAGTAAACGATTCGTTAATTGCAGGAGTTGGAATTACTAACAATAAGGTTTTAAAACTTTTAAGAGGCAGTAAAGGCACAAAAGTTGAAGTTGGCATTTTTCGCAGGGGCGAACCCGATTTGCTAAACTTTACAATAACACGGGGCGAAATACCCCTGTATAGTGTTGATGTTTCGTACATGCTCGACGAAAATACAGGCTATGTTAAAATTTCAAAATTTGCAAAAACAACACATAAAGAGTTCCAGCAAGCTATTGCCAAACTAAAAACAATGGGCATGACGGGTATAATTATTGATTTGCGGTCAAATAGTGGTGGCTATTTAGATGCAGCAATTAATATAGCCGATGAGTTTTTAGATAAAGGAAAACTTATTGTTTATACAGAAGGTAGGTCAAGACCAAAATCAAGTTATCATGCAACATTTAGATCATCATGTGTTAATTTGAAAGTTACAGTACTTATTGATGAATGGTCAGCATCGGCATCTGAAATTGTTTCGGGCGCCATTCAGGACAACGACCGTGGATTAATTGTAGGACGTCGTTCGTTTGGTAAAGGGCTGGTGCAAGAGCCTGTGGTTTTTGCCGATGGCTCTGCTATGCGGTTAACCATTGCCCGTTATTATACACCATCGGGCCGCTGTATTCAACGACCATACCAAAACGGACAAGAAGAATATTATTCTGATATACATAATAGATTTATGAATGGGGAGTTTATGGAGCAGGACAGTATCCATTTTCCCGATTCATTAAAATACTATACCACAAGCGGACAAGTAGTTTATGGCGGTGGTGGCATAATGCCCGATAAATTTATACCTGCCGATACCAGCGGAACATCTGAATATTTAACTATAATTAGAAGAAAAGGCTTAGAGTATCAGTTTAGTTTTGAATTTACCGATAAAAACAGAAAAAAACTATCATCATTCAAAAAACTCGATGGGTTAATTAGCTATCTGAATAATCAGCATTTGTTTGATGATTTTATTGATTTTGCCAATAAAAACGGAGTAAAGGCTGATAAAGGTGATATTAAAGCATCGGGTAAAACCATTGAAATACAGATTAAAGCTTTAATAGCGCGCAATATTTTCGATAACGATGGGTTTTATCCGGTTATTAAAGAAATTGATAAAACTTTATTGGAAGCTTTACGTTTAAATAATGAGTAAATAATTAAAAATACAATAAAAAATGTCAGAAGTTTTAAATGCAACATTATCTTACAAAATTGCCGATATAAATTTGGCAGAGTGGGGACGAAAAGAGCTGGATTTGGCTGAAATTGAAATGCCGGGTTTAATGGCTTTACGCGAAGAGTATAAAGGAAAAAAACCATTGGCAGGAGCAAAAATAATGGGTTCATTGCATATGACTGTACAAACAGCCA
>CBDUWQ010000310.1:0-2817 GCA_965370965.1 uncultured Bacteroidales bacterium | reverse complement strand
AAACATACCTAACAGTTTTTGAAAACCTGTTATTTCTCAATATATAACGAACTATTAGAATAAAGAAATGAATTAATAAAGATGACTTTTAAAAAATAAGTTGAACAGAATATTCATTTAAGTGTTAAAAGCTTATTGAGATTGTATTATGCATAAGTTTTTTGCTATGAAAAGTCAAAATACTTATGTATATTCAGGTTAGTATCTAAAAGTAAAATAATATGGAAGATATGATATTTTATGATAGGCTGCAATTTGCATTTACTATCACGTTTCATTATATATTTCCCCAGTTAACAATGGGTTTATCATTAATAATAGTTTTTTATAAGGGACTGTATTTAAAAAATAAACTGGAAAAGTATAATGATGCCGCAAAGTTTTTCATGAAAATATTTGCCGTAAATTTCACTATGGGCGTTATAACCGGTATCCCAATGGAATTTCAATTTGGAACTAATTGGGCAAAATTTTCAGAACTTACAGGAGATATTATAGGCCAAACTTTAGCAATGGAAGGAATGTTCTCATTCTTTTTAGAATCATCATTTTTAGTGCTTTTTATTTTTGGAGAAAAACTAATGGGGCAAAAACTACACTTTTTAACCGGCTTTTTAGTGTTTTTGGGCTCATGGGCAAGTGGTTGGTTTATTTTGGCAACTAATGCTTGGATGCAAAACCCCGTAGGATATGAAATTTTAGATAATGGCAAATATGTGTTAAATAATTTTTCGGCAATGTTTAGTAACCCTTGGTTATTGCCGGCATTTTTGCATAATCAAATAGCATCTGTTGTTACCTCATCGTTTGTGGTAGCAAGTATTGGGGCATTTTATATTTTACGACAGAAGAATATTGAGTTTGGTAAACTATTTTTAAAAACTGGGGTAATTTTCGGATTAATATCAAGTTTTTTATTGGCTGTTCCAACAGGTGATTGGAATGCAAAGAATGTGGCAAAATACCAACCGGCAGCATTTGCCGCAATGGAAGGTATTTTTGAAACAGAGGAGGCTGGAGCCGAGATTATTCTTATTGGGCAACCAAATATGGTTGAAAAGAAAATAGACAATAAAATTGCAGTACCCAATATTCTCAGCTTTTTAACTTATCAGGATTGGAACAGGCAAATACCGGGCATGGACCAGTTTAAAGATGAAGAACTGCCTGATAATATTCCTGCGCTTTATTATTCATATCACATGATGGTGGGGTTGGGTACAATTTTTATTGGCATTATGAGCTTGGCAGCTTTCTTTTTGTGGAGGAAAAAGTTATATAATATCAAATCATTACTTTGGACTATAATGCTTCTGTTTCCTTTTCCGTACATAGCAAATATTACAGGTTGGTATGTTGCTGAACTTGGCAGGCAGCCTTATTTAGTTTACGGATTATTAAAAACTAGTGAAGGTATATCACCAACAGTATCGTCGGGTAACACTTTGTTTACCCTGTTAGGCTTTGTTGGTTTATACATGCTACTTGGGTTGCTGTTTTTATTGTTGATAGGCAAAACAATCCATCAGGGTCCAAAACCTCAAACAAATTAACCTGCATAATGCAGTTGTTAATTATTGAGTATAATAATACTATTAAAAACAAACATGTTAAAATTAAGATAAAATATTTATTTGCAAAATGTCATCAAAATTGCAGCTTATATAATAATCAACTGCTGCCAATCAAATGACAAAGTTTATGAATTAATCAAATTAAGTTATGGAACTATTTTGGTATATAATAATTGTGGTTGTATTAGCCGTATTTTTTGTTTTAGACGGCTATGATTTTGGTGCAGGAATTATTCACCTGTTTTTTGCAAAAACAGAAAACGACAGAGAGGTAATCTCAAAATCGGCCGGACTGTTTTGGGACTCTAACGAAGTATGGTTGGTTGTCGCAGGTGGACTGATATTTATGGCCTTTCCCACATTTTACGCTTCGGTTTTTAGCGGATTTTATCTTCCGTTAATAATTGTGCTGTGGTTAATTATATTTCGTGCTATTGGATTAGAATTCAGAAGCCAGTTTAATTATAAAATGTGGAAAGACTTGTGGGATAAATCTTTTGGCGTTTCAAGCCTACTATTAGCTCTGTTTTTTGGTATTGCTTTAGGTAATATTGTTAGAGGCGTTAACTTAGGAGGAGCCGAAAACGGTAGCTTGGTGTATGAGGCACATTACTTTTTTTTACCCTTATGGGACAGCAGTTTTAGCCCTTTGAGCAATAACCCTGGGGTTATTGATTGGTTTACTGTTGTTATAGGTTTAATTGCGGTTGTTACTCTTGCAATTCATGGAGCAAATTGGATTATTCTAAAAACAAATTCATCAATAAACAATCAACTAAAAGGTGTAATTTTTAAACTCAATATTGTACTGTTGGTATTAACAGTTTTTTCTATAGTTGTTTGGCAGCAAATAAATAATAATTCGTTTATTAACTTTATTAACAAACCCTATTTATTAGTATTTCCTTTCATTTTTTTGACAGGTTTAACAGGGCTGTTTTTTATTAATAAATTAAATAAAAATATTCATGGGTTTTTGTTATCAAGCCTATTAATAATAGGAGGAATAGCGTCTTCATTAGCTGCCATGTTTCCTGTAATACTTCCGTCAACAAACAGCTTAACCAATTCACTCACAATATATAATACTGCTGCATCCGATTATGGTTTGTCGGTAGCCTTAAATTGGGGTATTGTTGGCTTTATTCTCCTTTTTGTTTATCTAATAGTTCAGAAAAGACTAATGGGAGGAAAAAATGATAAAATGGATTATGGGCATTGAATTAAATAGTTATTTAGTTGT
>CBDUWQ010000309.1:0-2848 GCA_965370965.1 uncultured Bacteroidales bacterium | reverse complement strand
TGGTGCAATGGATCACCGCCATCCTTGGCGGTATGGTTGTATTTGTAAAACTTTACAACAATACCTTACATTACAAACCCAATCAAGTAGTACAAAAAAGTCAAAAACATATTTAACATAAATGCAAAAACAACAAAAACTTTCAATTTTTTTCTAATTGACAATCAATACATTACAAACTTTTAAAAAAATAATTGCTTTTTAAGTGTTTAGATTTAGTTGCTTTTGGTATTAATTAATAGAGAGGTTTATTTACAATAAGCCGAGTTATTAATTTTTAAAAAGCGTATGCCTATGGAAAAATTGTGATTGCTGCCCTACCCGGGACAGCAATAAGGCAGTCGGAAAAAAATACCGGCAAGGGTAATCGTAACACTTAAAACCTATTAAACAATTTTATTAATAACTTAGCGTATTACTTACGCAACAAATTTTAAATCAAATGAAAAAAAGAATAATTTATGTGCTTATTTGCACAGTTATTGCTGGGGGGGCATCCTAAACTCTTGCAAAAAAGACACCCCTGAAAAAGTTGCAACGCAAAATATTTCAGATGAAGATTTGGTCATTGCAAACAGTATTGTATCATTTCACGAATCAGTTATCGGAAATAAAAAAAGCACTCAAACTTACACTATTGACGAGGCAGTTTTATTAATGGAGGGAAGTGTAAACTACTTTTATGGGTATGGCATTGATGAAGATGCCGAATTTGTAGTTGATTCAACTTTTATTCCAATTTGCATTGAAAACGGCGAAGTTACCTCTGATGAGGCTGCTGTGGTTTTTAACAATGTGTTAAATTCCTTTGGCGACCAACTTGATAATATTGGGCGTGAAATTGGCAACCTTGCCTTGGCTGATTTGGAGCTTGTTGAAGACAATGGCGACTATTATTTGCTAGTACAGGGTGCATTTTGCTACACAAACACACAAAAAAGTGCGACATATATTAATGATATTGACCCTGACGACTGGTGGTATGCATTTCTTGATAAAGGAAAATGTGGTAACTATAGTGGGTTTGTTGGCAAAGATGCCTCTGACCTTATGGTAGATGAGGTAAACAATGCAGTTGCCACAGAAAAACATTCATTTCAATATTGGTGGGATGTAAAGGATGAGAAATTTCATTATGCTGATTATCCTGAAAACAGCAATAATAACTACGATTACAAAATAGTTTACTACCACTATACTCAAGATGATTATAATGGTACGTGGCCAACAGGATCGCCATGCTTATCGCCAACCAATATTCAATATTATACCAACGAATTAATTGATATTGTAACAGATTTTTTGCCAACGGGCAGAAAAGTAATTAATGTTGAGTTTAATCAATTTACCCTTTATACGGCTGTTCACAGATATTATATACCAAAATTATATTATGGCTATTTAAAATCCGGTTGTATTGGAGAAGCTGCTTTAGCACGATTACAATTACCTTAACTAAATAATTGCA
Source organism: uncultured Bacteroidales bacterium (assembly GCA_965370965.1). Lineage (GTDB taxonomy): Bacteria > Bacteroidota > Bacteroidia > Bacteroidales > SZUA-534 > GH45. The sequence goes on along the minus strand of CBDUWQ010000309.1, from coordinate 1,380 downwards.
GTTGCCCTATAATAGGGCAACTGTTTTTAGTAATTATATAAAATAGTAATAACAGTTAACAAATTATAAAAATGAAATATTTAATTACACTTATTCTTTTTTTTGTGGCAATAAATCTTGTTTATCCGCAGCATACATTTAAATATATAAGGCATAACCAAACTGTATCTGTTATACCAATGGCTGTAATTGAGGATACCATGGGTAATATAATAGTTGTATATGAAAAAGGGGTGCTGATGGAACTGCGTACATGCCATTTAATGGTTTTATCGCCACAGGGTAATGTTATTAGCGATACTGAATTTAGCATGACCGGTTTATTTGGGAATACGGTTATTGAAAAGGTTAAAGGAAGTTATTATATTATGGGTAACAACTTTATAAATAAGCAAAAAACCACTTTTTCCATATATAAAATAACAGCCAATTATAAAGCTGAACTTATAAACTCATGGGATTTTAACAACCAGCGTATTAACCGCCCGCAAATACATGAAATAGCCGATAATCGTATATTTTTATCAACAGGGCTTTCCGATATAGATGCAGGAATATCTAATGAGCTGTTTTTTATTGAGTTTAACAACCAATGGGATACGGTTAAAACCATACATTTCCCAACTTTTATTATGTATGGTTTTAGGTTTGATAAAAAGAGACAATTATATATTATGATAGGAGGTGATCGTGAGTTAAAAGCAAATACAATATTATTGTATTTTGATACCGATTTGAATATAATTGAAAAGTTTAATTTTTTAGGTTCTACTATTTTACCCGGTTTAAGACGTTGCAATGATAATATACTTGTTATTGGAGAAGCATCAGGGATATTTTCAGATAGCAAGAGTATTGAATTAATAAAATGCGACACAACGGGCAAAGAGTTAGAAACCATACCCCTTGGCGATGAAAATATTTTGCAGCAAATGGCTTATAATAAATCAATAGTAAATAGCACAAATGGCATGTTTTACGGGTATAGTTTTCAGTGGAATGGCAGTACCCCCTTTTCTGAAACACCTTTACCCCTGCATTTAGTAAAATTTGACAGTTCAATGAATATAATTTTTGAAAAATACTATGTTGACAATGCATCATATTCTGCTGCCGATTTTACCCCTGCTTCCGATGGAGGTTGTATAATGGCAGCTATGATTTATGATACTGCTTATAGCAAGCAATATCAAGGGATACAGATACTCAAGGTTGATTTGCTTGGTAATTATACCACAACCGATATTGTTGAAAAACCCTTACCGCAAAGCACCGTAAGCCTTTATCCCAACCCGGGCAATAACACTATTAATTTAAAAATACAAGGCAACAATAAAAATGTAATATTTAGCCTATACAATATTGCCGGCAAAAAAGTAT
>CBDUWQ010000308.1:0-2866 GCA_965370965.1 uncultured Bacteroidales bacterium | reverse complement strand
CTTTTATTTATGCAAAGATAATAAAAATAATTGTAACTAAGTTAACACCTCTAAACAATTAATATGAAAAACACATTTTTAATACTTGCTGTTTTTGCATCATTAACACTCTCAAGTTTTTTAAGTAAAGCACATTGTGAAATACCTTGTGGAATTTATGATGATTCGGTACGTATAGCTTTAATTTATGAGCACATTACTACAATTGAAAAAAGTATGATGATGATTAACAAACTGGAATCTGAAGAAAAAATTGACTATAACCAATTAATGCGCTGGGTAATTAATAAAGAGGAACATGCAAAAAAAATTCAGGATATAGTAGCTCAATATTTTATGCACCAACGTATTAAGCCGGCAGATGAAACTGAAAAAGAACGTTTTTCAGAATATATTGAACAGCTAACCACATTACACAAAATTATGGTATTTGCCATGAAAGCCAAACAATCTACCAATGATGTATATATAAAAAAACTACGAAAATCGGTTCATAATTTTGAACATGTTTATTTTAATAAACATTAAGCATATATTAGTAATTTGGTTTCAAAAACATCTAAAGCCCTGTCTTTGACGCTTTCTTACCTGCCTTGCATGCCTTGGCAGACAGGTCAAAGACTCAGGAATTGGTAGTTTTCTTGCTGACATTAATTATAAAAAACTCCAAACAAGTTATGAATCTTCAATAATTTTTTATTTTGACAACTTTATTTGTTACTAATCAGTGTAAGCAAAGTCTTTAAAATTAAGGAGTAATGTAATTTTTTGTGATGCCTGTCTGCCAATTCCAGGCAGGCTGTGATGCTGTTTTCTTGTGATGCAGTAGTTTTTTTACTGCAACACTGCAACACTGCAACACAATTTCATCAGAATATCAATAAGTTACATAACTTTATATTTATTTTCTAACACTGATTAGTAACCTTTATTTTAATTTCACAGTAATTAAATTTAAACAAAAACTATATATTATGAAAGCAATAAACATATTAAAAACAGCGGGTTTTTTAGTAATACTATTAGCATTCACTTTTTGTGAATCAGACACTAAACCCGAAACAACTTCAACTGATTTATTCCCAACAAGTTTTAAAGTTGATATTCCTTCGTCTATTAGCCAATCAATAATTTTAAAAAGTGCTAACAGTGATGATTTTTCAGGCGAAAATGTTTATCAGCACTTAAGCAATTTTATCCATATTGGAGAATCGGCTGCAGAATTTGTTGAAGAAATTATGAAAGCAATAAGCACTCATGGTCTCAATAGACAAATGGAGATTACTTTTTTTAGTGAGGATGACAACAGAAAAAAAAATATTGTTGTTATTGACAATTCAGATTTTGAAGGCGTTACGTGGCAACACCAGTTAACTTTAACCGATGCTGCATCAGAAGGAAATAGCGATGGAGGAAAAGCACTACAGGTTTTTTGGAGTACAAATCCGGTAAGGGGAATGGCTATATTGAATCCTGGGAATTGGGATGTCAATAGTGAAGAAGGCATGAAAAACGCCATTTTTAAAATTGAATATTCAGAGGCAGGAGAGAATGGGTATGAAGCAGAAATGACAGTTTCGATTACCAATTTTGAACAAAATATGGACGATAGGTTCCATATGGATAACCTTAAAATGTTTGTGGGCAAAACGGGTGATATTGTTGATGTTTATGGAAACTCAAACCACCCTGACGCATATCTGTTTTTAGAAGAACCTAAAGGGTTTAGCTGGGCATTTGTGGCAGCAGGCAACAATACAATAAATGTTGGGGTTGCCGAAGTTGGGTTGCCTTTAAGCTCATTAAACGAAACCGCCCGTCAAGTAATATTGGTTGACAACTCTGTTAAAAATATTTTTACTGAGCAAATTACCAAATGGGCTTTACAAACTTACCCAGATGCCGACTCGGCAGCAGTTGCAGTAATAGTTGCAGATTTATTAGTTGATACCGAAGCCCCCGGCTTTTTTAACAGCGCCGGCTTTATTCAAGGTGGCGAAGCTCCTAATAACAGTTATAACGAACTAGTAAGTAATATTGAATTATTGACTCCTTACAATCCATTTAATATAAGCGAGTTAATAATAGAGTTTAAATAATTGATAAAAAATATGGTAGCACAAAAAACATAATACAGGATAAAAAGCCGATAATTAAATTACCGGCTTTTTTCAATCATATTTTAGTACATAAAATAATATTTATTTTACAACCACCATTTTTTGTGTTTTAACGGGTTTGCCGTTAACTAAAACAATTACCATATAAACGCCTTCTGAAAATTCGTTGCTACTAACGGTTTTGGTGTAACTGCCCGACTGTAAAATATCATTTGACATAACCTGCCCTGTTGCGCTATATATTTTTACCGTAGCGCCTTTTGCTGCCGTTACCTCAATTTGTGATGTGCCCAATACAGGGTTGGGAATAATAGACAACTTGTAACCGTTGTTTATTATACTGTTTTTATCTAAAGTATTTCGTTGTGTAGCCTTGCCACTGCTATCTTTACCGCTGGCTTGGTCTATTGTACCCGATTTATTGCCTTTGTTACACTCATCGCAAACGGCAAGTGCCTCGTCAATATCAAGGCTGTTATCGCTCTCAATAAATTCCCTGTCAACATTAATTTGGCATATTAGCTTTTTAATATCGCAAACAGCCGAGTCGGCAACCTCGCCAAGCAAACCCTCAAGGTGTGCAACGGCGCCGGCATAGTCACCACCAAACCATAATGCATGGGCTTTGTCAATCAATAAAGCCAACTGCTTATCCGATATATCTGTACCTCCTTTTGTGTTGTTGTTGCTTATAATATCCTTCTCTAACTTACCAATTACAGCTATCATTTTATCAATTAGCTCTT
>CBDUWQ010000307.1:0-2949 GCA_965370965.1 uncultured Bacteroidales bacterium | reverse complement strand
TGCATAAAATCATTTTGTCCTAAAAATTTACCTTCTTTGGTAGCCTTGAAAATTTGTATCGTACTTAAATTTGGGTGCTTTTCAATAATGCTGCGAATATCATCAGGCAAAAAAACTGAATTCTTATCTAATGCATCACTATGCAATAATAGGTTTTGATAGAAACGTAAAGGGTTTTTCATGTTAGTGTTTTTTATATCAGAATTTTAAGTTAAAAGCTATTTTAAAAAATTAAGGTAGTGTTTAATTTTTCTATTTCAGCTGTATGTTTTTGAGGGTTTTCTTTCTTCAATTTGTTAACATTGAGCAACTTCCAATTGATTGCAGGAAAGTCTTTTATTGTTGGATATTTAAATAAATCCCAGTCTGGTTCTCCTTTTTCAAAACTCATAATAAACTGCTTATCCTCTTCTGTTAATAGCTCTTTAAGCTTTTCAATAAGCTTTAGTCTAGTTGTTTCGTAATCCATATAAGTAAAAGGAATTGTCGTCATTCCTGCAAATTGTGTTTCAAAAGCTGATTTTTGATCTTTTAATAACGGATTAATTAGTTCACGCACAGGTTTATAATGGCTTAACATAGCTGTAATTAAAGCATCTTTTACATCCTCAGCAAAACCCTCATTTTGGAATAGCAAATACACATCAAATAAATCCCGTGGATGCTGTCGGTCTAATGCAGCACATATTTTACCACCATATAGTTCTGCATGAGATACTACATTTATTGCTGCAAATTGTCCAAATTCATCCTGTACTTTATCGGTAAGCTGCATTAACTTGACAGGAAACAAATGTCCTCTTGTTATAGTATTGACTTCAATTTTTATTTGTGCATTTTTATATTGGCAATTTAGTTTCACATCTGATGTTCCAGCCAATGAGACCGTATTAACATTTATGCCATGAATAGATTTTTCAATATCTGTTTTTACTCTATTTAAAGCATTGTGAATATCTTTCAATGCTTTTTTTCTTGAAGATAAAAGTAAAAATGTTAAATCGATATCTACCGATAAACGTGGTAAATTTCTTACAAATAGATTAATTGCAGAACCGCCCTTTAAAGCAAAACATTTTTCTTTTGCTACGTAAGGTAGCACTTTTAGCAAAAGGTTTACTTGTGCTCTATATTGTGGCAATATCATAATTCTAATAGTTCTTTTGGTATAGTTATTTGGTATTTTGAGATATAAACACCGCCTTTTGTTATTTGGCGATCGCCTTTACCTAAATTTATTTTTTCTAAGTCCAGAAAATCGAACCATTGATGCTTTGCTTTTTCAGCCATAAACAAAAACAGCCGTTTCACTTTCACCGATTTACAAACTAACAAAAGTTCTTGCATTAATTTGGGTCTTACATTTACTAAGTTTTCAACTAAATGATAACATTCGAGTAAATCAACATATTTTGGTGAAAGATAGATACATTCAAGAATTGCTCTTTCCGGTGAGGAAATCGATATATCAAAATAATTGTTTTCGTATTTGCGAACTGCAATTCCCAAAGGAAGAAAATTTGATTGTTGATGAATTACTTTATTGCCCCAGTCTACTTTCGTGAACCATTTTGGTAGTTGTTCGCCATAGGGCGAGAACAGGAACAAAGTTTCATCCTGTAATCGCAAATAATGAGCAAACCCTTGTAAACTTAATGCTGTTGTTGCACCAATAGTAACCTTTAAGCCCAATTGGCTTTGTAAAGTATAAACGCCTCCTTTCCAATCAACATTATCGTCGGGTTTCTTAAATGCGCCCCTTGCTACCGTTTGTAGCCAACCATTATTGATATAATATTTTTGCAAATCACCTGATATGCCTAATTGTTTGAGCCAAGAAGCCAAAACAATAGTCCCCGGTTTTATATTTCTTATCAAAGTCTTTAATTTTGTATCTTTTTGGGTAGCCATATTACTGTATTTAGCACAAATATAATGGTAATTTGTTAATTATTTCTTTATTATTAATATAATTCAAGTAATAATACTACTTAAATGGATTTATTATTAAAGTTTTTTAATCAAAAAAAAATTGTATGTTTGTAGTGTAAAAGAGTCCTTTTTAATGCAGGATAAAATACTGATTTTCAGTACTAAGAGAAAAGGACTTACTGAGGACTTGATTTATTGCATTTTCAAAACACTATATAGCAGAAAGTTACAGGGAATTTTCATTTTCCTCTTTCTCTTAAACCAATTGTTTCTTATACATTTTCCCGATAACCAAAGTGTTTAAATATAATTTCTACCTGCTTGGGAGTAAATATGCGTTGATTGCTATAATATCCTGTCTCTGTAAGTTCTTTTAGTAATTCGGCTGATCTATTAATCCTTTTTACAAGAAACTGTAAGTTCCAGCCATACATTTGCGCTAATTTTGTTTTGTTTATTGATTTTTCCATTCGAGATTTTTTGTCTGCAAAAGTATATTAAAATCTTGCTCGGTAGTAGGGGTGTGGAAAACTTTTTTACTAAGTTTATTATTCCTCCATGTGAGGATTTTTAAATGTCTAACTAAGCTCCGCCTTTATAGAAATTATAAAGTAACACAAAGCTATTTTTTATCTTTAGTTTCAGGATTATCCATTTAAATTCAATTTTTTATTCTAATTTATCTATGTTTACTAATTCCATTCTAAAAAGTTCACTTTTTGCTGACAGTTTACTATATAAACTGCAAAGTTTTTAATAAATGAAATTTATCCTAAGTCTAGAATGAAAAACCGATATTACACCCGCAAAACTAAATTTACCCCCAAAAACGAATAATAAATGAGTTTTGCATTAAATAAATCAATATTACCCTTAATTAAATAAAATAAACTAATTTTACCCTTGCAAAACTAAATTTACCCCAGTAAATAGAAAGAAAATGAAAAAAGTAGGGTTTACATGGCTTCAGGAAAAATTAAATATCCAGGGTTTTCGATTAACGCATGAGTCATACAT
>CBDUWQ010000306.1:0-2975 GCA_965370965.1 uncultured Bacteroidales bacterium | reverse complement strand
GGGCAAGCCCAAGAGCTTCGTTTAGGCAGTTCATTGAGTTTGCTGTAAACATGCCCGAGCATGAGCCACATGTTGGGCAAGCGTTTTTTTCAATCCCCAACAGCTCTTTAGCATTTGTGTTTTCGTCGGCTCCTTTTACAATGGCATCAACAAGGTCGTATTTTTTGCCATTATAAACTCCGGCCTCCATTGGCCCGCCCGAAACAAATACTGCTGGTATATTTAGCCGCATGGCAGCCATTAGCATGGCGGGGGTAATTTTGTCGCAATTGCTAATGCATATCATTGCATCGGCTTTGTGTGCATTGCAAACATACTCAACGCTGTCGGCAATTATTTCGCGCGATGGTAAAGAATATAGCATTCCGCTGTGCCCCATTGCAATGCCATCATCAATGGCAATGGTGTTAAATTCGGCAGCAAAACATCCTTCACTCTCAATAATTCGCTTTACTTGTTGACCAATATCCTTAAGATGAACATGTCCGGGAACAAACTGAGTAAATGAATTCACTATTGCAATAACTGGTGCTTGCATTTGGTTTTCTTTCATTCCGTTGGCGCGCCATAGGGCTCTTGCCCCGGCCATTTTTGCTCCGTTTTTTGTTATACTGCTTCGTAAAGTGTTTTTATTTTCTGTCATAATAGTTATAAAAAAAGCCCTTCCGTAGTGGAAGGGCTTTAAGTTTACAATTAGTTTGTGTTTACTTATAGCCCTCCTGTGCCGTTAATAATAATAATGGCAATAATAATAATGACTAAAATGGCAACATGATTTATACGCTTATAATTTTTTATTAGTTGTTTCATTTTAAAATTAAACTATGCAAATATATAAATAGCATTAACGATACAAGGTAATAGTATTATAAATAGTAACTTTATTTAATACTTATCTTAAATTCATTAAAAAGCAAGAACAAAAAAAAGCCCTTCCGCATTTGGAAGGGCTTATAATTTTATATTTTTATAATTAACTATAGCCCTTCAACCTTAATGCCAATAATGACAATAATAATAGAAATGGTTATGTTAATTAAATTTCTCATTTTTTTTTACTTTGATGGTACAAACATAGTTAAAAAAAATTAGTTGCAAACAATTATTTGAGAAAAAGTAAATTTAGATTTTATAAAAAATTGAAAATAAATAAATAAAAGTGCCTAAATTGCGGCTATATTAGTATTTAAACTGAACGACTATGCATATTAATTTTATTGAGATTTTTTCGGCTTTTATAGTATTATTTGCTGTTATTGACATTTTAGGCTCAATACCTATTATTATTGATTTAAAGGATAAAAGTGGTGAAATTAATGCTTTGCAGGCCACATTGGTTGCCTTTGTTATTTTGGTAGTTTTCCTTTTTGTGGGCGAGGCAATGTTGGGTCTTTTTGGGGTTGATATTTCATCGTTTGCGGTTGCAGGGTCGTTTGTGCTTTTGTTTTTAGCATTAGAGATGATTCTTGGACGCGAGATATTCAAATATGATATGCCCGGGGGTGCAACAATTGTACCCATTGCTTTTCCACTAATTGCTGGCGCCGGTTCGTTTACTACAATTTTGGCTCTTAGAGCCGAATACGAGACAATTAACATTATTATAGCGTTGTTTTTAAATATTGTTGTTGTTTTTATTGTTTTGAGTGCAACAAAATTAATTGAACGTGTTTTTGGTAAAGCAGGAATCTATATTATGAAGAAATTTTTTGGAATAATATTGTTAGCAATAGCTGTAAAACTGTTTACCTCAAATTTTACAGTACTTTTGGCTCAATTTATTCCCATACTTAAAGGGTAGGGTTATTCAAAATCGGGGTATAATAAATACTGTTTTCTTTTTTTTTTATAATTGATAATATCGGTTTGCCACGATGCTCTTATTTGCTCTTGAGTTAAACCATTGGTTATTTGTTGCTGTAAAGTTTTTGTTCCGGCAAGTTTATAAAAATAGTTGTTAAAAAAGGTTGTTTTTTTATGTAGTGTATTAAATGCATCAATAATATATTGCAAATTAATTTGTTTTTTGCTAATCAACTTGTTTATATCAATGTCTCTTAAATCAACACCTTTACATAGTTCACTTTTATATTTAGGGTTTGTTGCCCCTTGTTTGCTTATGGGTGTAAACTTAAAATTGCCTTTTTTGTATTTTGGGTGACCGAATATCTCAAAAGGGTAATTGGTTCCTCTGCCCACGCTTACGGCAGTTCCTTCAAACAGTCCTAATGAGGGGTACAACAAAACAGATTTTATATTGGGCAAATTGGGCGATGGCTTAACCGGAAGTTTATATAGCGTTTTGTGATTGTAGTTTTTACAAGCAATAACCGAAATATCACATTGTATGCCGTTTGACAGCCAATTTTGCCCGTTTATCATAAGAGCGTATTCACCAATGGTCATTCCGTGCACAATAGGAATAGGGTGCATACCCACAAACGATTTTGCAGCGGTATCTAAAACCGGTCCGTCAACATAATAGCCATTGGGGTTTGGCCTGTCTAACACCAGTAGGGGTATATGGTTTTCGGCACAAGCTTCCATTATAAAGTGCAATGTTGATATATAGGTGTAAAACCTAACTCCAACATCTTGAATATCAAATAAAATAATATCAATATTTTTTAAATCGCTATATGATGGTTTTTTATTTTTGCCGTATAGCGATATTATGGGCAAACCGGTTTTAGTGTCCTTAGTATTATCAATGTTTTTACCTGCATCGGCAATTCCCCTAAAACCATGCTCGGGGCAGAATATTTTAATTATTTTAATTTTTGAGCGCAATAATGTATCAATAAGGTGGGTGCTTTTAATTAAAGAACTTTGGTTTGCAATTAGTGCAACATTTTTGCCTTTTAATAAAGGAAAATATATTTCAGTTTGTTCTGCTCCGGTAATAATGTTTTGCGAAAATTGGGGTTGACAATGTGCATCAATTAAAAGAATTATAAAAATGGGAATAAATAATA
>CBDUWQ010000305.1:0-3016 GCA_965370965.1 uncultured Bacteroidales bacterium | reverse complement strand
ACGCCGACTTACAGCTTACACAGGTTTATATAAAGTGCTTGGTGGCGGTTGGATTAATAAAGAGTAAATGTTAAAGTAATAGAGATTTTTTGTCTTAAAATATAACGAACTATTAAAAAAAACTACTTCATCATCATTAAAATAATATTAATTACAAACGCATTGCTTACCTGAATAATAAAAGCACCCATAATAGGAATTACAGCAAAGGCTATAGTTGATGGACCATGCACCTTAGTAACAGCCGCCATATTTGCCATTGCTGTTGGCGTAGCGCCCATTGCTGAGCCAATATACCCGGCCGATATTACTGCGGCGGCATAATCTTTACCCAACACCTTAAAAACAACAAAAACTGTAAACAGCAATATTGAAATGGTTTGAATAGTAATACTTGTGATAATAAATAGTGATTCATCGCCAATTTCCCAAAATTTAAGCGACATCATAGCCATGGCAAGAAAAAGACCTAAACTTAATTCAGATGTTATTGCAAGGCTTGGTGAATTTGCCGGGCATGTTTGTTTAGGAATAATTAATGGTACAACGTTAGTTATAATAACACCACCCAGCATACATGTAGCAAACAAAGGTAGTGTGAAATTTATATATTCGAGAAAATCATGCAGGTAAAGACCTATACCTATTGAAATTGAAAGCATAATAATAATTTTTAGTATTGAACTGTAATCAATAACTAAATTTTGCCCATGCTTTGCACCAATTGCAAGTTTTGAAATATCTATATCACTATTGGGTTTTAAATTGTATTTTTTTATAAGATATTTTGCAACCGGCCCACCCATAATTCCACCAATAATAAGCCCAAATGTTGCCACAATCATTCCTACCTCCATTGCACCTGAAATATCAAACTGCTCACTGAGAACTGGAACCCACGATACAACATTACCATGACCACCCTGAAGTGCTATTGAACCAGATAGTGTGCCAATAATTGGAGTTAAATTAAATAGCTTAGCTGTTAATATACCAATGTAGTTTTGAAGAAAAATATAAGCAACTGCAAAAACTGTTAAAATAAGCAGAGCTTTACCACCCTTTAAAACATTCTTTAACTTAGTTGAAAGACCAATAGCTGTAAAAAACACTACCAGTAATATATCGCGATAACGAGTTGAAAAACTTATATCAAAACTAAATATTAGATAAATTATTGCAAAAAGTAAAGATGCTATAAGTCCACCAGTAACAGGCTCTGGTATATTATACTTTCGCAAAAAAGCAAATTTTTTATTTAAGTATTTACCTAAAAAAAGCACTAAAATGGCAACAATCATTGTTTGACGTGGGTCAAATTCCATATTGTAGTTTTTTATTATTTGACATATAAATCTGTTAATATATAGAACCGTTTAGTGATTTACTTTTAATGTAAGGCACATTAAAACATACTGTAAGCTGAAATTATATAACTCTACGAGGGTTTAAAACCCTCGTAGAGTTATGAAAAAATCAATTTTGCATAAACAATTAGAATACTTTTAGTGGAGAAATAATTCCAAAAATCAGTCTTCCGGTATTATAATCCTGCATCCCCAACTGGTCTTTGCTATAACCAGAATAACTAAAGTCACGTCCAACCCAACCAAAATAGCATTTCAAATTTAAGTCGCTATACGGGAAATATTCAATTGTAGGAATAAAAGTATAAGTTGTTCTCCAGTCGTCACTAGTTTTATTAGGAATATCATCTTTCATCCATTTTGCCTCATCAATTATACCTACAAAAGATGCTCCCCATTTTTCAGTAAAACGGTAATCAACTTTAAGCCAATGACTATAATACATCGTGTTTTCTAAGGCGTAATTATAAATATCATCAGGTACTTCATTACTTATTATTCCTGTTCTGTCAAGGTCTTCAATACTAATCTTAAAATCGTATGCTACAGTAAGTTTATCAAGATTTAACTGATTACCAAAGGCAAAGTAATTTTTAAACATTCCCTCAGCTTCATTAAAAGCAGAGTATGACCATAATGTTGAAACCTTGCCGTCAAACAGACTTCCTCTCCAGTTTACTACAGCACCCAACGGAATTTTTGAAGCTGCAATTGTAGGAATACTATCATATATGTCTTCAAAATTACCTGTTCGTGAATTTATTATTTGAAAACCAAATGTTTGATTTTTTATGGGAGTATAAAATAGTTCAGCTCCAAATAAAAAATTATCAGCCATTTCAATAATATCTGAATACTCAAATATATCAATCGGATTCAAGTCAAACTCAATACCTCCCCAGTCGGCGTAAGTCTTACCAACTAAAAACTGCAACTTATCTGATATATCAAATCTTAAATAAGCAAAATCGACACCTTTTATTATTTTATCAACCGATTGAGGTTCGAAAGTACTTGTATAGCGATGACGAAAGCGAAAGAAAACATTCTCGTGTACATAACCCTTTATCTCAAGCCTAAACTGCTCAAACTTAAATTTAGAACCTAAATAATCACCATCCTGAAAATCGTTTCTAAATCCAGTCTGCATATTCATAATCATATCAACATTTGATAATAGTGATTGCTTTTCGATAGGAATAACACTCTTGTAGGTAGATGTATCAGACTGACGTTGAGCACTTGCAATGCTGACTATAGCTAAAAACAGTATGCTCATTAGTATTTTAGTCTTCATAATAGATTATATTAATAATTAATCATTAATTCTTGTAACTTTTCTCTACTAATATTTTTATCTTTTTGTAGAGCAAGCATTAAAAGCACTCTTGCCTTTTGAGGGTTTAATTCGTCGGAGGATACCGTACCGTAATCCTCATCAACTATTTCGCCTTCAATAAGTACTGCTCCAACAGGAATACGTGAAGCCCTAACAACATGAATACCTTTTGCTGTTATTCTCTTAGCAGCTTCTAATGTTCCAGCATTCATATTACCATCTCCAACACCTGCTATTATTATTCCTTTAGCTCCAGCTTTTACCATTATATCTATTAAGTCTGTTGACATATCAGCACAACCATAAACTA
>CBDUWQ010000304.1:0-3024 GCA_965370965.1 uncultured Bacteroidales bacterium | reverse complement strand
AGGCATGTGAAGCATAAACCCCAAAACGCCCATACTCAAAGGTGCTATTTTTTATACCTAAATTGAGCGATTGTGTGCAAAGAAAATTGACAATGCTTTGATATTAAAAAGGATACATAAAATTAGAAGACACCTTGTTGGTATGTGAGAATTTTTGTATTCTCTTTTAAATCAAATGATTGGTGGTTTTCAAAGTTCACAATCGCTCAATTTAGGTTATACTTATATTGCCATTGCTGCGTATATCAATACCCTCGTGGCTGTTATAGCTACCGCTATTTGATGTTACCTTTATATTATTGATGGTAATATTTGGTATGTTTTGAGTATTTTTGGGGAAATAAAGTTCGGCATTGGTATTGTTCATAACTATTTTACCGTTTTTTATGGTTACGGCGGCAAAATTACTGCTTATTGAAACCCTTTTATTAACCTCTATTAGTTTTGTGTTTTGGTTAACACCCTGTATTGTTAGGGTTGCACCGGGGGCGGCGTTTATGTTGCCGTTTAGGTATATGTGGCTTTGTGCATCAAAAATAAATACAGCATTTCCACTAATCTGTAGGTTACCTTGTATAATTAAATCACAATTATTAAATGTTGCTGAACCTGTAAAAACAGTTGAGCCATTTACAATATTAACAGTTCCGCCGGTTTGGTTACCATTAAATTTTACTCCATTGCCAAATGTTACTGACGTAGAGTTAATAGATAACTCTGCCCCATCTGAAAAATAAATATCTGAGTTGCTGCCAAAATTAAAGTTACTACCATTTGGATTTAGAGTAAAATTAGACGTAACGCCTATAATACCGGCAACATAATTTAAATTATTGATATAATTATTTAAAACTGTTGGATACCGAAAGGTTGTTGTAGTGGCAATTCCTCCTAAATCAGAATACATGGGTGTTTCATAAGGGATATTATCATGGTAAAATAACCATTTTTTAGACTCGTAAATAGAAATAATTTCATCACCATTAACATCAGCAGTTGAATAATTAAATCCATTGTAAGAATTATCGCCATTTGGAGTTTCACCTACTGTTGAAGAATATACATGAAAATTAAATTCTCCATGGTGGTAAGTAATGGTATTGCGCACCTCATTTTCAATTACAGGTGTATTGTTTGCCCTATAAGCAGCCTCATTTGGCTGGCAGGCTGTTAAAACAACTGAATTATTGTTTTCTAAATTATCGACAAAACCGCCCGAACGGCACTGTTGCATCCAAAATACCTTTTTATTTGCATTAATGTTATCGGTTAGGGCAGCAAAATCATAATCGCTCATATTACCATCTAACAGACACAAATAAGAATCGCCACCACTACCGGTGCCATGGTCAAATGTCCAAACAAACAAAAAGTCATTTGAAGTTACCTGTGGCATGCCATGGGTGCCATTTGCCAAACCGTTAAAAACCATTTGTACATTGCCTATTGTGGCATCATAGTCTGTTACAATTTTTCCATCATTAGGTCTGTATCTTTCATCAACCCAACTATGATCTTTATAAAAATCTTCTCCATCGGCAAACAACACAATTATGTTTTCGTTACTATAGCCACGGTTAATAAGCATTTCCCACATTAGGTATGTATCGTTCCAAAACTCATCAAACCCATAACTGTATCCATTACCCGATATTCCTACCCCATTGTTCCATAATGTGGTATATGAACGGCTTGCTGCCGCATAATCGCCGGTTATTAATACGGCATACTTTTCTTGGGCTGTTAAACTGCCCATAATAAACATTACTGCAACAATAAATGTTACTAATTTTACTTTATATTTCATAAAATGTTAATTTTACGACCTTGGCCGGCCATGAAGGAACATTTGCGGTACGCTATCTACGGCATTTGCAATTGTATCCTTCGGCTGCCGGCTTTTAAGGCCTTGTTTATAAAAAAAAATTACAATTCTCGTTTTTGCCCTACGGCTTTCAGGCTGTCCGGTAAAGGCCGTTTTTCCTCCTTTCTTGTTTTTACCTGGGTTAATATTATTAATTGTTAAAAAATCATTCCTTTACTATAACTTGTACTGTACTTATATAATCATTTGATTTTAAGCGGCAAAAGTAAAGTCCTGGCATTTTTTCATGTGAGTTCCATTCAATACTATTCCCGTTAAAAGGAATAGTTTCAATTAAAATACCTTTGGAGTTATATATTTGAATGTGCCCTTTTTTAATTTGTTTATTAGAATATGATATGGTTGTTGTTTCATTGAAAGGATTTGGATAACAAAATAATCTATTATTATCTGTGTGGAGTTGTGATTCATAAATTTCCACTGGCAATTGCAAATTAGAAAAGTAAATATTATAATCCCCAGGCAAAATTGAAACTTTAATAAATGCAGCATTTAAGTTGTTATTAGCCAATACTTTTTTTATATGAGCGAATCCTGCTCCAGCTGTATCCATTATTTGGCTATTCCAATAATTCCCATTCTTTTGATAATGCACCAGTTTTTGACCTACCTCCAATTCTTCACAAACTATAATATGAACAGTATCATTATTATCTACTTGTATCTGTTGATATGAAGGACTTTTCGCCTTCAAAGTATCAGGAACTGACCAATTTGTTCCGTTAAAAAAGGAATAATGGGTATTGTCGTCGTAATCATAGTAACCCGTATCAACTACCTCTCGCCAAACAACATGTGGGTTTTGTGCTTTATCTAATGAAATACCATAACCACTCCAATTGTGTATTTCAGACAATATGGTTATATCGCTCCATTGGTTGTTTTTATAATCGTACTTAAAATAGATGGGTACGTTATTGTAATGGCTTTGTGTAGAATCATGAAATGCACCAATACAATGTATGTTGTTATTATTGTCAACTACCGCCTCAGCTAAACCATAAAAATTAGCATTATTAAAAATTCTAACTATTTCACTCCATACATTATTCTCGTAATATTTATAATAAAATATTTCTCCTCTAATCCAAAAAACATAAACTCTTCCATTATAATCATTATACACAAGATTATAAAAT
>CBDUWQ010000303.1:0-3046 GCA_965370965.1 uncultured Bacteroidales bacterium | reverse complement strand
TAAATTATTACAAATAAACTTGCTAAATATAGCAAAATAACCTTTAATTGATTTTTTTTAGTATTAAAATTGAATAATTGTTTTACGAATTGCAACTAATTTTGTTAATAAATTTTCAAGATAATCAAGTTTTAGCATATTTGCTCCGTCTGATAATGCTTTTGAAGGGGTAGGATGAGTTTCAATAAATAGACCGTCAACACCAACTGCGATGCCTGCTCGTGCTACAGTTTCAATCAAATCGGGACGCCCGCCTGTTATCCCCGATGTTTGGTTGGGCTGCTGAAGCGAATGGGTAACATCAAGTATTACGGGGAAGCCGGTTTTTTGCATTTCGGGGATACCACGGTAATCAATCAGTAAATCTTGATATCCAAAGGTTGTGCCCCTTTCGGTAAGCATTACATTTGGGTTGCCTGCATCGGTAACTTTTTGGGCAGCAAACTTCATTGCATTGGCAGCTAAAAATTGCCCCTTTTTTATATTTACTATTTTGCCTGTTTTTGCTGCAGCCTCCAAAAGGTCGGTTTGGCGGCATAAAAAAGCGGGTATCTGTAAAATGTCAACATATTGTGCGGCAAGTGCTGCCTCCTCAACAGTATGTATGTCGGTAACTACCGGAATATTAAAATGCTTTCGTACTTTTGCCAGTATGTCAAGGGCTTTTTGGTCGCCAATTCCGGTAAACGAATCTTTTTTGCTGCGGTTGGCTTTACGGTACGATGCTTTAAAAACATAGGGTATTTGCAGCTTATTTGTTATGGCTATAACTTTTTCGGCTACCTCAAAAACTAAGTCTTCGTTTTCAACTACGCATGGTCCTGCCAATAAAAAAAAGTTTTTTGAGTTGGCAAATTTAATATTAGGGATTGATTTTATCATTGTGCTTTTATTTTACGCAAATGTAGCAAATTAATACCTATTTTTGTGGTGGTAAAAGTAAATTGAAAATGAACGATACTATTTGTGCAATATCAACTGCAGCCGGTAATGGAGCAATTTCTGTAATAAGGCTATCGGGTAAAAATGCTTTTTTTATTACCGAAAAAATATTTTATCCTGCCAAAGCTGACAGAAAAATCAGCCAACAAAAAACCCATACGGTGCTATTTGGCACTATAAAAAATGATAATAATATTATTGATGAGGTTCTTGTGTCGGTTTTTAAGGCTCCACATACCTTTACAGGAGAAGATATGATTGAAATTTCCTGCCATGGATCGCAGTATATTCAACAACAACTTTTGCAACTGCTTGTTAAAATGGGGGCAAGGCTTGCTATGCCCGGTGAATTTACGCAACGTGCCTACCTTAACGGGAAAATGGATTTGTTGCAGGCCGAAGCTGTGGCCGATTTAATAGCATCATCTGGAGCTGCTGCGCATAAAATTGCAATAAACCAAATGCGGGGTGGTATATCAAACGAGCTTACAGGATTAAGAAAAGACCTGCTGCAATTTATTTCGCTTATTGAGTTAGAACTTGATTTTAGCGAGGAGGATGTGGAGTTTGCAGATAGAACAGAGCTATTAAAGATAATTAATAAAATTGAGGCAATATTAAGTAAATTAATAAATTCGTTTGAGCTGGGTAATGCAATAAAAAATGGTGTGCCTGTGGCAATTGTAGGTAAGCCAAATGTTGGTAAATCAACCCTGCTAAACACAATTTTAAATGACGAAAAGGCTCTTATATCTGAAATTGCAGGTACCACTCGCGATGCTATTGAAGACACATTTAATTATAATGGCGTAACATTTAGGTTTATTGATACTGCCGGTTTAAGAGAAACAACAGATGTGATTGAAAATTTGGGAATTGAAAAAACATATCAAAAAATTAGTCAGGCAAAGGTTGTGCTTGCTTTGTTTGATGCAAAAGACACGGTTGAAAAAGTTGAAAGCGAATTGGGTGTAATTATTGAAAAAGCCAAAGGCGATAAAAAAATAATTTTGGTTAGAAATAAGGTTGATATCGCTAAGAAAAAACCAAAACTTATTAAAAACAGCAATGTTCAATCGCAAATAAATATATCGGCAAAAAACCAACAAAATATTACTGAGCTCCTTGATGAGATATCGAAAGCAGTTAATTTGGAAATATTGGATAATAATGAGGTGGTGGTGTCAAACATACGTCATATTGAGGCATTAACCCTTGCACTTGAAGCGTTATTGCGTGCAAAAAACGGAATGAAGAGTGGTATTTCAAATGATTTTTTGGCTATGGATATACGCGAGGTTATTCACCACCTTGCGGGTATTACCGGCGAAGAAATTACTACTGACGAAGTGCTTGGAAATATTTTTGGGCAGTTTTGTATCGGAAAGTAAAGAGTTTGGTGTCATTGATGAAAAATAATAGAATATATTGTGCATTATGAAAAGATTTCTGTCTTTAGTATTTTTTTGTTATTCATACACACTGTTCTCCCAAGAGTTAGATATTTTAATAAAAGAGACACCGCCGTATTATGAGGTTCAAGAGATTAATATTGAAATTTATTTGACAAACAATACAGACGATTCAATTACCTATTTTGATTCACAAGGTTATTCATGGGGGTCGTTTAAAGAGGTTTGGGATTTAAATGAAAACAGTAGGTTTGTTGAAATATTATCTCTCAACAGCGATCATGATGGAAAATTTACCGATAGCACAATTATAACCCTTAAATCTGGTGAGCAGAGGTTGATTAGGACACATTCCATTTTTTTAGAAGCAAGCGGAGATTACAGCTTGACTTATACCCAACATCAATCGTCGGAATATGTTAATAAAAAACTTGCCGATAATACAGTTACCGATTCAGCAATACAAAGTATTACAACATTCAGCGTTTCTAAAAATATTAAATTTGATGTTTTTAAAAAATATGATACCACTATTACCAAAGTAATTGACATGACTTGGGATGAGTGGAAAGATTATAACCATGTAAAAGTACATTCGCGGCATAAGCACTTTGATAATTTATATGCAGCATTCAGGTATCCACAAGATGCATATGCATTAACTTTATTTTGTAATGGTTATAGCCAAGAGG
>CBDUWQ010000302.1:0-3065 GCA_965370965.1 uncultured Bacteroidales bacterium | reverse complement strand
ATGTTAAGACCGTCTATTATGTTTACCATAAAAAACGATACAACAATTAATAATTACTACGAAGCACGAATTAATGTTTTTCAAACTAACGGGATTACAACTAGTGATACAATTTTTTATATAACAGGCGATGATACAATTATTATTTATGCACCAGACGGAAAACTTGATTTTAGGTATGAAAAAACAATTGCTTTAGAGCTATTTACAAATGAAAGCAATTCGGACATAACAAAAATAATTAATTTTAGTTCTTTTTCATGGGGAACATCACGTAAAGCATATAGGTTAGAGCTCCGTACTATTTCATATGCTTATTTTAAGTATGCCCAAAGCTTTAAATTGTATGAAAAAGGGAGGTATCCTGAGTTTGGCACAGGTACAATTGTGCCTTATAATTTATATTCAAATATACAAAACGGGTATGGTATTTTTGCTGCTTATGCCACAACATACTCCGACACCTTATTTGCCGATTAATATGATAAATAATTTTTTTAAACTTAAAATAACTGCCATTATTATAGTTTTAGTTAGTAGTAATTTGGCAGCACAAATTACAATTTCGGGTATTGTTAAAGACACTAAAACAAACGAGGTACTTATTGGTGCATACATTTTTGATTCGGCAACAAAAAAAGTTGAGAGTACCAATGTTAATGGATATTTTTCTATTTCAACAGCTAATAATTGCCATTTGGTTTTTTCATATGTTGGCTACGAAAAAACAGCTTTACAATTTAACGTAAAAACCGATACTATAATTGAAGTATTACTAACTGCTGGAACTAAATTAAGCGAAGTTGTTGTAAAGGGGCAAAAACGACAAGTTTTCAATACTGCATCTTTAACATTAAGAGAATTACAACAAATACCCTCACTAAGTGGCACGCCTGATGTTATGAAAGCTATGCAGTTAATGCCAGGCATTCAACCTCAAAGTGAAAGTAGCAGTATGCTTATTGTACGAGGTGGTGACCCCGGGCAAAACCTTTACCTGCTTGATAAAACACCATTAATATATGTTAACCACCTTGGTGGTTTTATGTCGGTTTTTAACCCCGAAATGATAAATAATATTACGGTTTTAAAAGGAGGTTTTTCGGCAGAATATGGTGGCAAATTATCATCAATTGTAAATATTACACAGCGGAAAGGCGAAACCTCAAAAATTAAAGGCTCTTTTGGTATTGGCATTACCGATATTAACGGATTAATTGAAGGTTCTATTGGTAAAAAGGGTACTTTTATTATTACCGGACGAAAAACACTTTTTGGTTTATTAATGTATGCAGCAAGCAATATGTTTGACGGTAATTCCTCAACTATAGCTTATGGTTTTCACGATATTAATGCAAAACTTACTTTGAGGTTAAACCATAATAATAACCTTATGCTTAATGCATATCAAGGCGATGATTACATAAATCAAAAAAGTAAAAAAAATGATTATTATACTGTTCCTAAAACCCATCTCAATAATACATGGGGTAATTGGTTGGTTGCCTGCAGTTTAAACTCAATTATAAACCCAAAATTATTTGCAGTTACTGCATTGTCGTTTACCCGTTATCGCTATCGCGAAAAGCAAAAGATTGAGGAGTTGGGGCAGTACAATTTTCAAGATGAGTTTACATCATCTGTAAATGATTTTAATATTCGCAGTACATGGAATTACCATTTACTACCTTGGTGGAAAATGAATTTTGGTTTAATTAGCTCTTTTTCGCAACACGCACCTTACAATTATGAGATTACGGGTGTACGTGAACAAAAAGTTAATACAAAAGTAAACGCAATTAATACCGCTATGTTTTTTGAAAATAAGCTTAAGCCTTATAAAACATTAACTCTTATAATTGGTGTTAGAGGTATTAACTATAATACAGCAGGGTTTACTGATTTTTCGTTTGAGCCACGTTTGCAATTAACGCAACAAATAGCTTCTAACCATCAAGTAAATTTAAGTTACATGCAGGTTAATCAGTATTCGCATTTGCTGTTTACTATAGGCAATATTGCCAATAATGAAGTTTGGATTCCGGTAACCAAAAATATTCCTCCGGCAACAACGCAACAAATATCGGCAGGTTGGTTGGCAAATTTTTATAATAATAAATATAGCACAGAGCTTTCAACTTACTATAAAACATTAAACAATTTATCGACATATAAACAGGGCGAAATAGATTTAAAGGGAGATATTAATTGGGCATCAAAAATTGAATCGGGTGGTATTGGACAATCATACGGAATTGAACTATTTGTCAAAAAAAACTATGGCAAATGGACAGGAAACATAGGATACAGTTGGAGTAAAACTTTGCGTAAATATTCCAGAATAAATAAAGGAAAATCATACACATATGAATATGACAGACCACATACTCTCTCGACTTTTGTAAACAGAAAGTTAAATGATAAATGGGACTTTAGTTTTGTTTGGGTTTATAGTACAGGGCTGCCATATACACCGGTTGTAGGTCGTCAATATACCTCAAGTTTAAATTTGAATTCTAATCCAGAGCCTTTCTATTATGAGGCTCTTATTTACGGAGAACGTAATAGTGGCAGAATGGCTGTTTACCATAGGTTAGATATTAGTTTTAAATATACCACCCAAACTAAAAAGGGCAATAAAGCAATTTGGAATTTTTCTGTTTATAATTTATATAACAGGCAAAATCCAAATTATTACTACTATAACAATAATAACACTGATGAAATACATATGCCTGAAATGGGCAACGGATTTAAAGCAATAGATATGTATCAAATAAGTTTATTCCCAATACTCCCATCAGTATCGTATAAAGTTTATTTTGATGGCAAACACAAAAATGCAAGCTCAATAAAATGGAAAGAAAGGTTTCGGAATTTACTATATTTTAATGATTAGTGCAGGTTAGCAACATATTAAACTCATGAAAAAGCTTCACATTATTTTAAATAATTCACATAATAATTTAGATATAGCACCAAAAAAACTCCACTTTCAAAAAAAAAACAATATATTTGCGCGATTATCGCATAAGATAAATTTATTATTAAGAAATCAATAAAAT
>CBDUWQ010000301.1:0-3102 GCA_965370965.1 uncultured Bacteroidales bacterium | reverse complement strand
GATAATCAGAGTATTAATTGAAGTTGTGATGAATTCTTGCATAATTCAGGGTAAAGAGTTTGAAGAGGATAATATAAAAATATTTATTGGTTCTCAATCAGACAGAAAATTTCTAAGAGAAATAAAAGAATCAATTCCTAAAATTGATATTCTAATTGATGATGGCGGACATACTATGCATCAACAAATTGTAAGTTATGAAGAATTATTTAATCATGTAAAAGATGATGGGGTTTATCTATGTGAAGATTTACACACTTCCTATTGGTTAAGATATGGTGGGGGGTATAAAAGACGAAAAACTTTTATTGAATACAGTAAAAGGTTTATCGATTATTTGAATGCCTTTCATTCGAAGCAAAGAAGCTATAAAGTTAATTCTTTCACAAGGTCTGTCAATTCTATACATTACTATGACTCTATACTTGTAATCGAAAAAAGAACTAAAGAAGAACCTTCCCATGAAAAAACTGGCAAAATTTCGTTCGAAGATTCAGAAAAAAGAACTTTAACTAAAAAAATAGTACAGAAAGTAATCGATGTTACCCTATCAATAATCAACAAAGCTTTAAGACTTTTTAGATTACCTGGATTTATATGGCACTAACATTTGCTAACAAAAATATAGTACTTTTGGTAGATAGTGCTAATAATGAATGTAATAGTAATAAATTATCATAGTGCAAAACTTAAAAATTAGCATTGCAAAATATCAAATAAACCATATTATAAACGTTTATGATAGAGAATTCTGAGCAATTAAATAAAAGAATTAAAGAACTTAAAAAAGAGAACCAAAAACTAAAAAACTCTAAAATTCAAGAGATTTTTAGCTTTAGTTTTTTATTTGATACAGTTAAACAACCTGCATTTATACTTGAGGCAAAAAAAACTGATAATTTGCCGGTAATAAGTAAAATAAATAAAAGTGCACTTGAATTGGTAAAATACTCATATGATGAGTGTGTTAAAATATCGCCCGTTGATCTTGGAATACTTAATTCGCCTGAACAGTATAAGAAGTTTATAAATTCGTTATCAACTAATGAAAGTGCTGTTTATCTTGGTAAAATAAAAACCAAAAACGGACAAACCATCTCATCTGAAATTACACTATACAGTTTTTTAGATAATAACATAGTGCATTTATTGATTTTTCAACGAAATATAGGCAACCAACAAAAAGTGGTAGAGGCTTTACGACAAAGCGAATACCGTTTTTTGCAGATGGCGGAAAACATAGCAGAAGGGATATTTATTGTTGAAGAGGGCTCTACGGTTTTTGTAAACTCAAGCATGTGCCAAATTACAGGATACACAAAAGAGCAGCTTCGCGATATGGATGACTATGCTTTGGCATGTGAAGATGAGGTTGAACGCATAAAACAGTTTAAACAAAAAATTATAGAATCGCCAAAAGGCATACACGGCATTGAGTACTGGATAAAAACCAAAATGGGGCAAGAAAAATGCATTAAAAACAACTACACTTTTTCTCAACGAGCCGACGGACGCAAAAGTACATATATAATATCATCGGATATTACCGCCCAAAAACGAATTGAACAAGCCTTGCGAAAAAGCCAAACAAACTTTAGGATGCTGGCCGAAAACTCACCCGACTTTATTACACGATACAACAAAGACCTTACTTACAGTTATGCAAATTTAGCCGTTGAAAAACTAATTGGGATTCCTGTTTCACAGATTATTGGCCGTAATAACCTTGAGCTGGATATGGAGGCCGATTTAATTTCATTTCTTGAAGACATACACCTTGAGGTTTTTAGAACAGGTAAAACATTAAAATTTGAATATCGCCTTCCGTTTGAAGAAGAGACTAAAATTTTTCAAGCCCAGTTGGTACCAGAACTATCAAAAGATGGTACTGTTGAGTCGGTATTAAATGTATCGCGCGATATTACCCAAATTAAACAAGTTGAACGCCAATTAAAAGAGGAAAAACATATTATCATAAATGAAAATTTACTTATTGCCCAAAACTTAAAATCATGGTGCAACAAGCTTTGCGAAAACAAACAAATTAATATTCAGCAAATAAACAACAGTTGTCTTGAACCTATTTTGCGCATTGCACAATGGGCACAATACGGGCATAATCAAGAAAATGTTAATCATGAAAAATTAGTTGTTAATAGCTTTATTAAAGACTTTTTTAACAGCAAAGCCCAATTAATTGAAAAAAATAATTTAGAAGCAAGTATTATATTGCCTGCACATGAAATTACAATATCTTCAGATGAAAAAATGCTTAGCGAAATTCTTTCGCTATTGCTTGAAAATGCCATTGAAGCAACCCCAAACGGTAAAATTGAAATTGGATATGATATTTATAACGAGAAAGAGATTGTATTTTTAATAAAAGACACAGGGGTAGGAATAGAACCAAATGATACCGAACGTATTTTTAATCCTTTTGTAACAATAAATAAAGACAACCATGCAGGATTAGGTTTAAGTATTGCTAAAAAAAACGTAGATGCGCTAAATGGGATAATATGGTGTTTATCTTCACCTAAAACAGGCTCTACGTTTTGTTTTACACATCCGGCACAAATCGAAAAATCATTATTTCAATCAAAAACCAAAAAGAACGAACCGATATGGCAAGGAAAAAAAGTACTTGTTGTTGAAGATACCGATACAAATTATTTACTTATTGAAGCAATTTTATCAGAGTATGGTGTTGAGTTATCGCGAACAACTACAGGAGACGAAGGAATTAGTGAAATAAAGAAAAACCCCAATTACGATTTAATATTAATGGATATACAGTTGCCCGGTATTAATGGTTATGATGCTACAACCGAAATACGGAAATTTAACACCAATATCCCCATAATTGCTCAAACTGCCTTTGCTATGTACGACGATGTGGTACGTGCCCTTGATGCAGGCTGTAACGATTTTATTGCAAAACCCATAAAAACCAAAAAATTTATAGCCCTTATTGATAAATATTTGTCTAAACCACTTTAATAATCTATCCACTTTTTTAAACCAAAATATAATAAATAATACCGTAACCTGAATAATTCATAAACTTTTTGAAAAAGCAATTAACATATTGATTATCACAAC
>CBDUWQ010000300.1:0-3169 GCA_965370965.1 uncultured Bacteroidales bacterium | reverse complement strand
TGAGATTACAATATCTTGTTAATGTTTTCTTCTTTATTATCTTTGCAAAAAATAGCTCACAAACTTGGGAACTGTCAAAGTATAAGGCTGATTGTATAAGTTATTTATTGACAGTTTCTTAATATATAATAATTATTATGGTAAAATTTTTAATAATAAGGTTTAGCTCAATTGGCGATATTGTTTTAACCACACCAATTATTAGAGGGCTAAAACAACAAGTTGAAAACGCCGAAGTACATTACTTAACTAAGCCACAGTTTGCAGGTATTATCAACAAAAACCCGAATATTGATAAGCTGTTAACCTTAAAAAATGAGCTAAAAGATACAATTGAAGAGATAAAGGCAGAACATTACGATTATATTATTGACCTGCACCACAACTTGCGTACATCAATAATTAAGCGTAAAACAGGCATTGCATCATTTGCGTTTAATAAACTGAACTTTAAAAAATGGTTTTTTGTTAATTTTAAAATAAACAAAATGCCCAATGTGCATATTGTTAACCGCTATTTTGATACCGTTAGTGTTTTTGATGTAAACAGCGACGGCAAAGGCCTTGATTATTATATTTCTGAAAGTGAGAGTGTTGAACCTGAACAGATGCACGCAGCCTTTAAAGGGCAATATATGGTTGTAGTAGTGGGTGCCAACCATTTTACCAAGCAAATACCAGTTGATAAAATAGTATCAATAGCCAATAAAACAGGCATTCCGGTATGTTTAATTGGCGGAAATGATGTGGAAAAGCAGGCCGCTGAAATTGAGACGGCATTGAAAATCCCTTTTTTAAATACCGTTGGCAAAATAAGTTTAAACCAATCGGCATCGCTAATTAAGCAGTGCCATGTTGTTTTAACACCCGATACCGGTATGATGCATATTGCAGCTGCCTTTAATAAAAATATAGTTTCGCTATGGGGAAATACCGTACCCCAATTTGGCATGTACCCGTACAAAGCAGGCAATAAATCAAAAATATTTGAGGTTAAGGGCTTAAAATGCCGCCCATGTTCAAAAATTGGTTATAAAAAATGCCCCAAAAACCATTTTAATTGCATGAATAATATTAATGATAACGAAGTTGTTGAGCATATCCAAGGGCTTATTGAGTAAAATTAAATACCCTAATATCCGCAAGTGTTTTTATAATGTGTTCTGTTTTAGGCAATCAGACCTAACAGGTCTCACTAAAATAAGTGAATGTAAATTTGCCTAATCAATTGTTAATCAACAAAGACCTGTTAGGTCTTGCGGATTTAAGGAATACAGCATTATAATTGAATAGTTAAACCATTTTTTTATATTTTTGAACCAAATATAATAAACCATGGCATCAATTATATTACATAATTTAGATGAAGAATTGTATGGCTTATTAAAAAACGAATCTGAAAAGAAAGGGATGAGTTTAAATAAAACAATTTAGCAACTGTTAAAAACTCATTTTGGGTTAACTAAAACCCAGGCTAACAAATTTAATGGTATTTGGTCTAAAGCTGACAAACAAGAATTTTTAAATAACACAAAGGAACTAAATACTATTAATTAAGATGATTGGAAGTAAAAATTTATTAGACACAAATGCGTTTAAAGCTTATTGTATTTCTCTTTTTTCTTTATATAAAAACTGATTATGCCCAATTAATAATCGACACATCGCTAACACCAAATAACCTTGTAAAAAAAGTTTTAATAGGTAGCTCAAGCGGTCTTATGGTTAAAAACATAACCTATTCGGGAGCCAAAGAATCAATAGGTTTTTTTAACATAAACCTTAAACACAATAGTTTAATAAAAAAGGGTATTATAATATCAACTGGTAATGTTTTTAATGCAATTGATCCAAATACCGTTCCTAATAAAAGCTCAAAATCATCAAATTATGGCGATAATGACTTAAACAATATTGTTAATACAAACACATTTGATGCTGCCGTTTTAGAATTTGATTTTGTTTCGCTTACAGATAGTATATCATTTAATTTCTTTTTTGCCTCAGAGGAGTATCCTGAATATGTAAATAAAAATGTTAATGATGTTTTCGGTTTTTTTATTATTAATGATGAGCTAAGTATTAAAAAGAATATAGCACTTATGCAACCAGATAATATACCTGTTTCAATAGACAATATTAATTCCGTAAAAAACAGCAAATATTTTATAAAGAACGGTATTTGGGATAATAACAATATAGAAAAATGGGAAGCCAATATGCAGCAGGGCGAATTAGCATACACCTTTCAATATGATGGCCTTACCACACTGTTACATGTTGGTTCAAACGTAATTCCCAATACATATTACAGGTTAAAACTTGCTATTGCCGATGCAGGAGATTCAAATTATGATTCAGCGATATTTTTAGAGGCCAAATCGTTTAAAAGCAGCGGAAGCTATGAAGAACTGTCTGCTTTGCCCAATGATTTAATTGCAAAAGAACTTAATAAAAAAGTAATTGTTAATTCCGATTCATCAATATCGGTTAACTTTAATATTGAATTTGAATCTGATAAAATTATTGGAGCCGATTCGTATAAATTTTTGCAAAACGTATATAATATTCTAAATTATAATAAAATGCTGATAATAGAAGTATATGGTTATACCGATAATACAGGCACAAAAAAGTATAACCAACAACTATCAGAAAAAAGAGCAGAAAATATATCAGCATATTTAGTAAATCAAGGGATTAAAGCAGGTAGGATAAAAACCTTAGGACTTGGGTATTCAAATCCCATAAGCAATAGTAACATGCAGTTAAACAGAAGAGTTGAATTCAGGTTTAAAAAATAATTATACCAGTAATTTTGATTTTAAAATGGTATTACAATGAAAACCATATACGGCAAACAAATAAAACGCAGTGATATTGAAATAATGGCACCTGTAGGTTCGTATGAATCGCTAATGGCGGCAATTCAGGCAGGAGCCAACTCGGTGTATTTTGGCATTGAGCAGCTAAACATGCGTGCACGCTCGTCAAACAATTTTACAACCGCCGATTTAGCAAAAATTGCAAGCATATGCAACAAGCATAACGTAAAAACCTACTTAACGGTTAACACCATTATTTACGACAACGAAATACCCCTGATGCACCGTGTTATTGATGCCGCTGTTGAAAATAATATTTCTGCAATTATTGCATCCGATATATC
>CBDUWQ010000299.1:0-3170 GCA_965370965.1 uncultured Bacteroidales bacterium | reverse complement strand
AGTACTAAAAGCGGCACAAGCAACAAATATGGTTTGAAAAAGAGAGGTTGCATGTGTCGCAATAAAGGTATTACCTTTAAATCTAACAAATTATGAATTATTATTTGATATTCATTAAATTAAGCTCATAGGTTCAGTTGTTCCGAAATTAATTTAAAGTAATACGAACTCCGCAAAAAAAGGAGCAGAATATGTAAAAAAAATCATTTATTTCACTTGTCTGCCTAAATTTACAAGCAGGCACAGCTTGTTTCGATTTATCGGAAAGGATGATTATTTGATGAACTTTGCGAATCTCTGCGTCCCCTACCTATACGGTAGGCAGGTCTGTGGTTAAAAAATAAAAGCTTAATTAACAGTGTTTTACAAAATTACAAACAGATGAAACACGTCAATTTATTATTAAATTCACCTATAGTTAAAAACCTAAGCATACTTGTTTCGGGAACTGCCTTGGCACAAGTAATTGTAATTGGTTTTCAGGTGGTTTTGCGCCGGGTTTTTTCGCCCGAGGATTTTGGTGCATTTGCAGTATATATGAGCATAGTTGGTATTATTGCTACATTATCGTCGTTTCGTTACGAGCAGGCTATAATTCTTCCTAAACAAAACTCAACAGGGCAAAATGTATTAAAACTCTCGATTTTTATTTCACTAATTGTATTTGTTTTATTATTAATAGTTTTTTATTTGTTTAATAACCCCATAGTATCAATAACGAACTTCCCTGTAAAATATAAAAATTGGCTCTATTTTATCCCTGTTTCCATACTTCTGTTTAGCATTTCACAATCGTTAAATCTATACTTAATACGCATAAAAAACTTTAAGCTGTCGGCTTCAAACAAGTTATTTCGCCGTTTTTCCGAAGGGGTAACGCAGTTTTTATTTGGTATATCTAATTGTTCATTCGGACTGTTTGCAGGCGATATGGTAGGTCAATTAGCAGTAATAGTTAGAACAGTATTTAAAACTAAAGATGCTTTTAACTTTAAAATTAATTTTGATGAGCTGAAAATTGCGGCAAAACGCTACAAAAGTTTTCCGTTAAAAAACGCTATACCATCATTAATGAATGCGTTAAGCCTGCTTTTGCCAATAATTATTATAAACAGGCAATTTAACGAAGAGGTTACAGGTTTTTTCGATTTGGCACGCATGGTTCTAATTATACCGTTATCATTAATTACCGCTTCATTGTCGCAGGTAATACTTCAGCAATTTGCTGAAAAACTCAACCAAAAACAGAGTCTAAAAAAAGAGGCTTGGGGCATTTTTATTGCATTGGCAATTTTTTCAATGGTTTTTTCTGCAATTATCTATTTTTTTGGAGTTACACTCTTTCAGTTTGTATTTGGCAGCCAATGGGGTAGCTCAGGTGTTTATGCATCTATTTTAGTATGGGCTTTTGCACTTAAATTTGTGGTATCGCCGTTTAATATATTATTTACAGCTTTTGAAAAAATCGGGATACTCTCAATATGGCAAATATTTTATTTTTTATTGATACTTTTATTAAACTATATTCCGTTTGCCTCAATAGAGTCATTTTTGTGGGCATATGTAGTAATTGAGTTGGTAAGCTACGGGGTGGCAGCAATTTTAAATGCAGGATTGATACTATCGTATGAAAGAAAATTGAGCCGTAGATAAATGCTGCTTTTTTGCCAATATTAGAACCTGATTAATTTTACTATAAATGGTGATAATGTTGAATTTTTCGTAAATTTGGATTATGAAACATCCTACACAAGATAGCGGAGTAGGCTATGGTAAATTACTTAAACACCTGCCCGAATAAGTTAGGTTTACCTTAAGAGGCGGGCATGAGGGATGATTATTTGATGAGCTCTGCGTCCTCTGTGGTTAATTAATAAAAGTTTAATTAACAACGTTTTACAAAAAAAAAACAGATGAAAGTAATTGACCAATATATTGATGAATTAAAAAAACTTTGCGCAAAGTTTCATGTAGCAGAACTTTATGTTTTCGGTTCATTTGCAAAAGGAGACTTTTCTGACAAAAGTGATATTGATTTTTTGGTTCGTTTTTCTGGAGTTAATCCATTTGATTATTTCGACAACTATATGGATTTTAAAGCAGATGTAGAGATGCTTTACTCACGAG
This sequence comes from uncultured Bacteroidales bacterium, assembly GCA_965370965.1. GTDB lineage: Bacteria > Bacteroidota > Bacteroidia > Bacteroidales > SZUA-534 > GH45. The sequence goes on along the minus strand of CBDUWQ010000299.1, from coordinate 1,043 downwards.
AGGTTGATTTGGTAGAAATTCAAACAATAAAAAATCCTATCCTTAAGAAATCAATTGATAGAGATAAAATAATTTTATATGGACGAGAAGATACTAAAGTGGCTGTATGATATTAAATCAGCAATAGAAGAGATAGAGAGCTTTTTTGTTGATATTCCAAATGATTTTAATCATTATTCTTCTAACTTGATTCTAAAACGTGCAGTTGAAAGAGATTTGGAGATTATTGGCGAGGCTGTTAATAGGATTTTGAAACATGACCCTGATTTTCCTATTGTCAATGCGAAGAAAATTATTGGATTAAGAAATCAGATAATTCATGCATATGATAATATATCTGATGAAAATATTTGGGCAATTATCCAAAAGCATATTCCAAACCTGAGGGATGAAATTACTAAGCTGATTTAACCTTAAAGATATTATTTACAATGCATTATAAAACAGCTTAGTATTAAATTAGTGGATAAAATTAACAATATAAAAATCTGTCATTTAACATCGGTTCACCCACCGTTTGATATCCGTATTTTTTATAAAGAGTGCGTTTCAGTTGCCAATGTCGGCTTTAATGTTACTTTGATTGCCCCCATAGCAAAAAGTACACAAAAAGATGGTGTTAAAATAGTGCCTGTTGTATTGCCCAAAGGCAGACTTAAGCGCATGATAACAGTAACATTTAAAATGTACAGGTTGGCATTACAACAAAAGGCTATGTTGTATCATTTTCACGACCCCGAATTATTGTTTTGTGGTATTTTATTGCGCCTGTCAGGTAAAAAGATAATTTTTGATATTCATGAAAATATTAGGCTATCGTTAGTATCAAAAGATTGGCTGCCTAAGTGGATAGGAGTTATTATTGGGGCAGTTTATGCCGGTTTTGAAAGGTTTGCGCTGCTTTTTTATAATAAACTGATTCTGGCCGAACAATCGTATCTAAAGTATTATCCAAAAAGCAAGTCTGTAGTAGTATTAAATTATCCTTTACTTAAAAATATTGAAATAGATAAAAAAGAGTTTTCTCAACCATTACAATTTGT
>CBDUWQ010000298.1:0-3237 GCA_965370965.1 uncultured Bacteroidales bacterium | reverse complement strand
TCAAAATTTGACATATGATAATCTCCGTCTTTACCAACCACAAGTATTTTATTGTCTCCTTTAAACTCACCAAGGTACAGGCTCCTCTCTTCTGTACTTAGCCTAAATACCACTTCGTCAAACCATATTTTTAAACCGCCCAAAGTTGAAATGCCTTCGTCTTTTAATACAGTACGGTGTACCTGATGGCGTGTTAGTATATTCCCCATACTTTGGCGTCCCTTAATTGCCAATTGGCTAAAGTCCAGTTCTAAAATCAGTTTTTTAAGTTTGGGGCGAGGTTTCAGGTATATTTTAATTATTTCAGCTTCACCATTTGGGTTAGCGCTAAAATACAAAACACGTGAGCCGTCAGATCCTTTTGTAACATCATATTCTTTATCACGGGTAACACCTTTAACAGGAAAACGTTTCATGTAGGTATGCCCAAACTTGCCATCGCGATAAACAAGGTTATAAATAGTACGACCATCATTTCGTTTAAAAATAGCAATATGAGTAATCTCTTTGCCTACAAATGTTTTTTCTGAGGCTTTTATAATCAGGTATTTCCCGTCTTTTTTAAATGCTATTATATCGTCAATGTCTGAGCAATCGCAAACAAACTCCTCTTTTCGCATTGAACTGCCCATACCAATAAAACCCTCTTTAAAATTGCAATACAATTTTTCATTTGCCACGACTACCTTTGAGGCTTCAATATTTTCAAAGCTCCTAATTTCTGTTTTTCGCTCGCGCCCTTTGCTGTACTTTTTCTTTATCTGTTTAAAGTAGTTAATTGCAAAATCAATCAAATTATCTAAATGGTTTTTAACCTCGGCAATTGCCTCTTCAATGTTTAACAATTGATTTTCAGCCTCTTTTGACGAAAATTTAAGAATGCGCCGCATTTTTATTTCAAATAGCCTTTTTATATCATCGTTGGTTACTTTGCGTAAAAATATTTTTTTAAAAGGGTGCAACCTCTTGTGTATATGTTCAATTACAGAATCATAGTCTGTTCCTTCCTCATACTCTTTATCTTTATAAATGCGCTCCTCAATAAATATTTTTTCTAATGATGAAAGATGCCACGCCTCTTCAAGCTCATGCAATTTTACTAATAGCTCTTTCCTCAAAAGCTCCTTTGTATAATCGGCCGATATCCGCAGCATTTCAGTTACCCCTATAAACTTGGGTCTGTCATTTTCAATAGTGCATGAGTTTGGTGAAATGGATATTTCGCAATCGGTAAATGCATAAAGGGCATCTATGGTTTTATCGGGTGATATTCCCGGAATCAAATGCACTAATATTTCAACCTCGGCAGCAGTATTGTCATCAATTCTTTTAATTTTAATTTTGCCTTTATCATTAGCTTTTAAAATAGAATCAATTAATGTTGAGCTATTTTTGCCAAATGGTATGTCTTTAATAACAAGGGTTTTTTTATCTATTTTCTCGATACGTGCCCTTACCTTTACTGCTCCTCCTCGCAGCCCATCATTGTATCTTGAAACATCGGCCATGCCACCTGTTGCAAAATCGGGGAACAGTTCAAAACTTTTGCCTTGTAAATGGGCAATGCACGCATTAATAAGCTCAATAAAATTATGTGGTAATATTTTTGATGCCAAACCAACGGCAATACCCTCAACACCTTGCGCCAACAGTAATGGAAATTTTACAGGCAAAGTTACAGGTTCTTGGTTTCGTCCATCGTATGATAGTTTCCATTCAGTAATTTTTGGGCTAAATACCACATCTAAAGCAAATTTTGAGAGCCGTGCCTCAATATAGCGAGGGGCAGCCGACCCATCGCCGGTTAAAATATTGCCCCAGTTCCCCTGGCAGTCAATCAATAAATCTTTTTGCCCAAGCTGAACAAGTGCATCGCCAATTGAGGCATCGCCATGCGGATGAAACTGCATTGTATTACCAATAATATTGGCAACTTTGTTGTAACGCCCGTCATCTAACCTTTTCATTGAATGCAATATGCGGCGGTGTACGGGCTTTAATCCATCATTTAAGTGGGGTACAGCACGCTCCAAAATCACATACGATGCATACTCCAAAAACCATGTTTGGTACATACCCGAAATATGCGAGATATGCTGTAGGTTATTCGTTTTTATATCATCCGGATTATTGGATTGTCCATTTCCAGGTTTATGTTCTTGTTTTTCTTGCTTATCTTGTTCTTCAGACATATTTTTATCAAATAGTATCAAATAATTAAGTGTTACTCCGGTATTTCCTCTTCAACTCTAAGGTTTTCAATAATAAACTGTTGCCTGTCAGGAGTATTTTTACCCATGTAAAACTCTAATAAATCAGATATGGAGTCTCCCTTTTTTATGTTAACCGGATCTAACCGTATATTTTTACCAATAAAGTGTTTAAACTCGTTGGGCGAAATTTCACCCAGCCCCTTAAAACGGGTAATCTCTGGGTTTGCACCAAGTTTTTCAACAGCAGCTTCGCGTTCTTTATTTGAGTAGCAATAAAAAGTCTTTTTTTTGTTTCGTACCCTAAATAAAGGAGTTTCAAGTATATACAGATGCTTGCTTTTAATTAAATCGGGAAAAAACTGTAAAAAGAAAGTGATTAACAGTAATCGTATGTGCATACCGTCAACGTCGGCATCGGTTGCAATAATTACGTTATTGTAACGCAGGTTCTCCATATCCTCCTCAATATTTAGGGCAGCCTGCAGTAAATTAAACTCCTCGTTTTCGTAAACTATTTTTTTTGACAGTCCGTAACAATTCAAAGGCTTCCCTTTTAAGCTAAATACTGCCTGGGTATCAACATCGCGGCTTTTGGTAATTGAGCCTGATGCCGAATCGCCCTCGGTAATAAATATTGAGGTCTCTAATTTACGATCGTGCTTTGAGTTATAATGTGCACGGCAGTCGCGCAATTTTTTATTATGCAGGTTTGCTTTTTTTGCACGCTCTTTTGCAAGTTTTTTTATGCCCGATATTGCTTTGCGCTCTTTTTCCGAATCTTGTATCCTTTTTAAAAGTATTTCGGCTGTTTCGGCATTTTTATGCAGATAATTATCTAAGTGCTTTTTAAGGAAATCATTAATAAATTTATTTACCGACGGCCCTTTGGGTCCAATATCTTTTGAACCCAATTTGGTTTTTGTTTGCGATTCAAAAATAGGTTCTTCAACTTTTATGCTTATTGCTGCACAAATTGACGCACGTATATCGGCTGCTTCAAAGTTTTTGCCGTAAAATTCGCGAA
>CBDUWQ010000297.1:0-3248 GCA_965370965.1 uncultured Bacteroidales bacterium | reverse complement strand
TTTCCGATGCCTTACAGCTACATCAAACTAAACGCATGAATTATTCAGGTTAGTATGGTAGAAAGCGAAAAAACTGAGAATAGTTTTTTTGATACAAATATTAAATTAATGACTGATAGAGCAAAAAAATCTTTAAAGTCTATTGAAAAAGGGAACACAAAGAATATATATGCATTTAAAAAAGATATTGAACTTTGGAAGGAAAATCGAACTATACAGTAAAAATAACACCAGAGGCTGAAGGTTATTTCTTTAAAATATTAGAATATCTTTATAAGCACCATAGTGAATCAAGTGCCAATAGAAAATCCAACGAATTATTGGAAAAAACAATTTCTTTGGAAGCTAATCCATTAATCGGTCGAAAAGAAGAAAACCTACAATTCTTAGGTCGGGAACATCGCTACATACTTTTTTACTACACCAAAATAAAAGCAATTAAGATTATTTATTTTGTTAATGAAGCTTCAAAGACAGTTTATATTACCGATTTATTTCCTTGTGAAAGATATGAAAGTAGAATTAGCAGCAGATAAAATGGATAAGCGTAATTACAACAGGTTTTAACATAAATATATTATAGTGAGATACTACCTAATAGCCGGCGAGGCAAGTGGCGATTTGCACGGGTCAAACCTAATGAAATCACTTATTGAAGTTGATGAAAATGCTGAATTCAGATTTTGGGGTGGCGATTTAATGGCAAAATACGGCGGCACTCCTGTTAAGCATATCAGCGAATTGGCCTTTATGGGATTTATAAAGGTGCTAATGAACATTCGCACCATCGTAAAAAACATTAACCTTTGCAAAACAGATATTTTAGAGTTTAAACCCGATGTTGTTATATTAATTGATTATGCAGGCTTTAACCTTAAAATTGCCGAATTTGCAAAAGCAAAAGAAATTCCTGTGCACTACTATATATCGCCAAAAATATGGGCATGGAAAACCAACAGGGTAAAAAAAATTAAGAAATTTGTTGACAAAATGTTTACCATACTGCCTTTTGAAACAGAATTCTATAAAAAATACAATTTTGAAGTTAAATATGTTGGTAACCCTATTAACGATGCAATTCATAACTTTAAAAAGGATGAAATAACATTTGAAGAGTTTACCAAAAAAAACAACTTAAACAAAAAACCCATTGTTGCATTATTGGCAGGAAGCCGAAGGCAAGAAATTCAATTAATGCTGCCTGTTATGATTAAGGTAAGTCATTTTTTTCCTAATTACCAATTTATTGTTGGAGGGGCTCCGGGCATTGATAAAGAGTATTATAACACATATATTGGCGGGCATAATATTCCTATAGTATATGACCAAACATATAATTTAATTAATAACAGCACGGCAGCCTTGGTTACTTCAGGCACAGCCACGCTTGAAACTGCCCTGTTTAACGTACCCCAAATTGTATGTTACCACACAAATATTGGCAACCTGCTTTATAATATTGGCAGAAAATATTTTATAAAAGTAAAATGGCTTTCGCTGGTTAACTTAATACTAAACTACGAAGCCGTAAAAGAGCTTACACAAAGCACATTCAAAGAAAAATATTTGGTAAAAGAGCTTAATAATATATTAAACAATAAACATTATAGAGATACTATGTTTGATGCATATAAAAAATTACATGGTGCAATTGGCAAACCCGGGGCTTCAAAAAAGGCAGCTACCGGAATTTATGAAAGTATTGTCAAAAAATAAGATACTACTGCAAATTTAGTAGCCTGCATTATGCATGAATATTTATCAAAATTATATAATTATCTGTAATTTTGATAATTAAGAGAATGTGTTTAAAATATTAATTTTTGATGAAAATTTACCAAAGGCAAATAAATTTTGCTTTACTCAGCGTTGCAAACTGTTCGCAGTACAAGCGTACAGCTTCACAGTTCGACGCCTTGATTAAAACAAAATTTAATTTGTGCATAATGCAGGGTAGATAAACCTTTTAAAAATAAAATATATATTTGCAGCAAAATCAAGAATAATTTTGATTTTAAAATGGTATAACACACTATGATGATTATAAAAAACATATGAAGCAATTATTTATTTCAATTATATTAACATTTTTTATTAACGCCACAGGGTGTTTTGCAAATACCATTAACATTGAGCTATTTAATAAGTTTAATATTAAAACAATGATGATAAGCCCCATTGAGGGGAAATATGAACTAACGACAAGCAAAGGCAATACATACAAAATTAAGAAAAGCAGTATTATCTATTTTACCCTAATAGCCGATTCAATTAGTATATGGAGTATGAATAAACAATTGGGGGTATTTAAATGGGTAAGTTTTTCAGGCATTGCGCATACCAATGCCTTTAAAATTGAGCCTGCATATCCATCGTTACCACCTCGCTATTACGAAGGCAATTTAACGGTAAATGCAGGCAACAAAAGCTTTAAAATAACCAACAACATTTCAATGGATAGCTACCTTGCAGGGGTAGTTGAAGCCGAATCGGGACCTAATGCCCCATATGAATACTACAAATCGCAAGCAATAATAAGCCGCACATACCTGCTTGAATTAATTATACGGCAAGGTATAAACAACTATAAAATTGGCGACGATGTAAACCATCAGGTTTATAAAGGCATGAGCCTTAAAAACCCACTAATAAAACAAGCTGTAAACCATACCAGCAATTTAGTTATTATTGATACTACAGGTAAGCTAATAACTGCCGCTTTTCACTCAAACTCAGGCGGACAAACAGCCAACTCCGAAGATGTTTGGTTGTCGGAAACACCATATTTAAAAGCAACACCCGACCCTTTTAGCCTTAAACAAAATAATACCTACTGGCAAGACACTATTTTGGTTGCAGACTGGTTATTCTATCTGAAACGAAATGGCGTTGATATTTCAAATAACAATGCCAAACTCGATAACCTTTATTTTAAACAGAACAGTAGAAAAAAATACTATTATTACAATAACGATACTATTTTACTCCGAAAAATAAGGTCGGACTTTAAGCTGCGGTCAACATGGTTTTCAATAAAACCTGAGGGTAACTATTTGGTATTTAGCGGTAAAGGTTATGGTCATGGCGTTGGGCTTTCGCAAGAGGGTGCTATGCAAATGGCACGTCAAAACTACTCATTTTTAGATATTATTAATTATTATTATAAAAATGTTAAAGTAATTAATTACAAAACTCTTCTTAACCTGAATAATTCATAAACTTTTTGAAAAAGCAGTTAACATATTGAT
>CBDUWQ010000296.1:0-3268 GCA_965370965.1 uncultured Bacteroidales bacterium | reverse complement strand
GGGGTTCAGGAATTGGCAGAATTAGTTGAACGTCAGTATTCCATATTTTTTGAAAATTGAAAAAATAATTACTATAATATACTTTAGGCACTTTAAACTTTTAATTTCTTTAATAATACGTTGCCACTACCAACGGGTTTAGCACGCCATCGTTAACCTTGTAATTCCATTTAATACTTTTAAAATCATTAGCCACAATACCTTCTCCTGTAATTTCAACATTGGTCATTGGTGAGCCTGTTATTAACAGTATTCCCTTTTGGGTTTCGCGTATATAAACCTCGGTAGTTTCACCAAAACCATAGTTATGAAAATTTAACACTTTGTATTCATTGGTTGAGTCGGGAATAGCCTTGTTACGCTCAATATTTACCTGATAAATTCTTTGACTTCCGGGTTCTGCATACTCTTCACAATTCCACGAGCCTAATATGGTAGTTCGGCTTTTGTCTTTATTACAGCTTGCAAACCCAATTATTAGTCCTATAATAATAACAATAATACTATTTCTCATTTGTTTAAAATTTGTGCTAAAGATACAAAAATACTTTTTTTAATTCTTTTCACACCTTTATTTGGCACAACTCTTGACTAATACGTACTTTCGCCTTAAAAAAATCATTTACTGACACAATGTCGCAATAAGCAATGAATTTATGAATTATATGGAAGATTTTAATTTAGATAAGATTCTATCTATAGAAAATGAAGGAGAAAACACGGAATTTTTCCCAATATTATCAGATGAAGATCAATCAAGCATAGAAAATTTCAAGTTTCCTGAGTTATTATCTATTTTGCCGTTGCGCAATATGGTTTTGTTTCCTGGAGTAGTAATGCCAATAAATGTTGGCAGAAATAAATCAATGCGACTTATAAAAGAGGCCTATAAAAACGATAAAATAATTGGTACGGTAGCTCAAATAGACCCAAATATTGAAGAGCCTAAAAAAGAGGATTTAAACCGTTTTGGGGTTGTAGCAACAATAATGAAAATATTGGAGATGCCTGACAATTCTACTACAGTAATTATTCAAGGTAAAAAACGATTTGCAGTAAAAGAGTTTTTATCGGAGGAACCATATTTTACAGCATATGTGAGCGGGCTTGATGAACAAATGCCAGTTGAAGAGCAAAGTGAGGAGTTTGAAGCATTAGTAGGCTCCATAAAAGACCTGTCGATGAAAGTTATTAGATTGTCGCCAAATATTCCTCCCGAGGCGGTTTTTGCCATAAAGAATATTGATAATCCCTTTTTTTTAATAAATTTTATTTGTGCAAATAGCGAATTAAAGGTTGGTGCCAAACAAAAGCTTTTAGAAGAGCCTAATTTGTTTGAGCGAAGCATAAAACTACTTGAGCTACTTTCAAAAGAGATACAGATGCTTGAGTTAAAAAATGATATTCAAAAAAAGGTAAAATCGGAGTTAGACCAAAACCAGCGTGAGTTTTTATTGAATCAACAAATAAAAACTATACAAAACGAGTTAGGAGGCAATCCTGTTGAAAAAGACATTGAAGAGCTAAAAGCAAAGACAAAAAATAAAAAGTGGGATAAAGAGGTTGGTGATCTTTTTGAAAAAGAGGCCGATAAATTGCATAGGTTAAATCCTGCAACCGGAGAATATTCTGTTCAGCTAAACTATTTGCAAATATTGCTCGACTTGCCATGGAATGAGTTTAGCAAAGATATGTTTGACATGAAGCTTGCTACTAAAATTTTAGACCGCGATCATTTTGGACTTGAAAAAGTAAAAGACAGAATTTTGGAGCATTTGGCCGTTTTAAAACTTAAAGGCGATTTAAAATCACCTATTCTTTGTTTATATGGTCCTCCCGGGGTTGGAAAAACATCGTTGGGTAAATCGGTTGCCGAAGCTTTAGGACGGAAATATATAAGAATGTCGCTTGGTGGATTGCATGATGAGGCTGAAATTCGTGGACACAGAAGAACTTATATTGGTGCAATGCCCGGACGAATTATCCAAAACATAAAAAAAGCAGGAACTGCGAACCCCGTTTTTATTCTTGATGAAATTGATAAAGTAACAAAAAACATACATGGCGACCCTGAATCGGCTCTGCTTGAAGTTCTTGACCCTGAACAAAACAGTGCTTTTCATGATAACTATTTAGATATAGATTTTGACCTGTCGAAGGTAATGTTTATTGCCACAGCAAATACTGTTGGGGCAATTAGCCCGCCTTTGCGCGACCGTATGGAGATGATTGACGTAAGTGGTTATATTGTTGAAGAAAAAATTGAGATTGCCAAACGTCATTTAGTACCAAAGCAGTTAAAAAACCATGGGGTAAAATTAAAAGATGTAAAATTTTCGAAAAATACACTTGAAAAAATAGTTGAGGGTTACACCCGTGAATCCGGTGTTCGTGAACTTGACAAAAGGCTTGCTCAGGCATCGCGGCGTTTAGCAAAACGGATAGCTTTTGGCGAGGAGTATGAGAAAGATATAAAGCCGGAACACCTTGAGGATTTACTGGGCAAAACCCTTTATAACAGAGAAATGTATGATGGTAATGATTTTGCCGGAGTAGTTACAGGGTTGGCATGGACGGCCGTGGGAGGTGAAATTTTGTATATTGAAACCAGCCTTAGTCAAGGAAAAGGCAAATTAACAATTACAGGTAACTTGGGCGATGTAATGAAAGAATCGGCTGTTATTGCTTTGGAAATAATAAAATCGAGGGCAGCTACTTTAAGTATTAAAAATGAAACATTCGATAATTGGAATGTGCATGTCCATGTACCAGAAGGAGCTATTCCTAAAGATGGGCCATCGGCAGGTATTACAATGGTAACATCTTTAGCATCGGCATTTACACAGCGGAAAGTAAAAAAGGGACTGGCTATGACAGGTGAAATTACCTTACGAGGAAAAGTGTTACCTGTTGGAGGAATACGAGAAAAAATACTTGCTGCAAAACGTGCTAATTTGAAAGAGATTATTTTATCGGTGCAAAACCAAAAAGACATTGCCGATATAAAACCGGCTTATGTAAAAGGATTGGTTTTTCACTATGTAAAAACTATTGATGATGTTTTAAAAGTTGCTTTATTAAAACAAAAAGTAAACAAACCTATTACCCTCTAAAATAATTAAAATATAGAATAACGAAAAGCCAGCAATAATTTGCTGGCTTTTTTGGTAATATTTCATCTGTTTATAATTTATTTTAGTTCACAATAAATAATACCTAAAAATCTAAATTGAAAATCTATTACAGTTCCAAACTGGACCGCCGGCTT
>CBDUWQ010000295.1:0-3299 GCA_965370965.1 uncultured Bacteroidales bacterium | reverse complement strand
ATTTTATATATTTTAGGGCATATCTATTTAACTAAATAGATATGCCCTTTAAACAAAGAACCACAATAATAGTTTTAATAAAAGATGCTTTTTTGCAACATATTTTGTACAATCTTAAACATATAACTTAAAATTTATTTTTGCTAAATTGCCCTGTTAAAAAAACAAAACATAAAATTATGTCGATATACAAAGACTATTTACAAACAAAAAAATATTTTATAAACGAAACAGCATTTAAAATGCTGATGCAGAAGCGCATTTACCGTATTTTAATTGTATGCTCAAATTATGACTTTTATATGCTTGAAGAGGATGGTAGGATTGATGAGCAGATATTTAATGAATATGTTTCGTTTAATCTTAGGAATCCTCCTGTTTTTGTTCATGCGCATACATCTGAAAAAGCTTTTAGAATACTAAAAAAGGGAGGTATCGACCTAATAATTTCAATGCTTAGTATTGATGATATTGACGCTTTTGTGCTTGCTAAAAGGGTAAAATCAGTTTATAACAGAATTCCTTTTGTTTTGCTTACGCACTTTTCGCGCGAGGTAAGAATGCGAATGGCAAGAGAAGATTTGACGGCTATTGATTATGTGTTTTCATGGTTGGGCGACACCAATATTTTATTGGCCATAATAAAACTTATTGAGGATAAAATGAATGCCCGCAATGATATTGAGATTGTGGGTGTTCAATCAATTTTATTGGTTGAGGATAATATACGTTTTTATAGCAGCTATTTGCCAACTATGTATAAAATTATTCTTCAGCAATCGCAGGTGTTTAAGCACGAAGGAGCAAATGAGTACCAACAAATGTTGCGTAAGCGCGGACGACCAAAAATTTTTCTTGCAACAAATTACGAAGAGGCCATAGCTTATTATGAAAAATACAAACATAACATTCTTGGTGTAATTACCGATATTAGGTACAAAAGAAATGGAAAAGATGATCCTGAGGCAGGGTTCAAGCTTTTTAAGCATATTAAAGATGATAATGAATATATGTGTGTTTTAATGCAGTCATCTGAGCATCATAATAAAAAAATGGCTGAAGATGTTGGTGCATCATTTATTAGCAAGAATTCACCCAAGTTAACCAAAGAGCTAACTAATTATATAAAAAGGAATTTTGCTTTTGGCGATTTTATTTTTCGTTTGCCCGATCGCAGTATTGTTTCACGTGCATCAAATTTAAAGCATTTCCAACATCAGCTTTTATCTATTCCTGATGAATCATTGGAATATCATGCAAAAAAGAACGGTTTTTCGCGCTGGTTAAATGCGAGGGCACTTTTTTCATTGGGTTCAATTTTTCATTCAATTGATGGCTCTTCTTTTAAAGATTCTGATGAGATGCGCAAATACATTTATAACGAGATATCAAAATACCGATTGAACCGCGGGCGTGGTATAATTACCAGCTTTAGCGATAAAAACTTTGACCAGTACTGTATGTTTACGCGTGTTGGCGAGGGCTCGCTCGGAGGAAAAGCCCGTGGCTTGGCATTTATTGATGGACTTATTAAAAAACATCAAATTCTTTATCAATTTGATAATGTGGCAATAACAATACCCCGAACTATGGTGTTGAGTACTGATATTTTTGATGAGTTTATGGAAAAGAATAATTTATACGGTGTTGCACTTTCCACTGCTGACGATAGCGAGATTCTTGAGGCGTTTAATAGAGCGTCTATTTCCGATGAAATAATCACTGCCCTGCACTCTTTTCTCGATATAAATTCAACACCGTTAGCTGTACGTTCTTCAAGTGTACTCGAAGATTCACACTATCAGCCGTTTGCCGGAATTTACTCCACCTATATGGTGCCTTACAGCGATTATCGCGATAAAATGATGGATATACTATGCTTGGCTATAAAAAGTGTATATGCATCAACATTTTATAAAAATAGTAAGGCATATATGAAGGTTACAAAAAATGTTATTGATGAAGAAAAAATGGGCATTATTATTCAACAGGTTTGTGGTACTCAATATGGTAGTAGGTTTTATCCAACAATGTCGGGTGTGGGGCGTTCAATTAATTTTTACCCTATTGCCCCCGAAAAACCTGAGGATGGTATTGTAAATTTAGCTTTAGGTTTGGGTAAACAAATTGTTGAAGGGGGTAAATCGTTACGTTTTAGTCCCAAGTACCCTAAAAAGGTGCTACAGCTTTCCAATCCAAAAATGGCCATTAGCGATACGCAAAAATATTTTTATGCACTTGATTTAGATACCGAGGCTTTTAAATTATCATCAGATGATGGAATAAATATAGTAAGACTTAAAGTAAAAAGTGCCGAAGAGGATAAATCAATATCTCAAATAGCATCAACCTACGATTATCAAGATAATTTATTACGCGATGGGATAAACTACCCGGGTAAAAAGCTAATAACATTTGCCAATATGTTAAAATATAATTCGTTTCCAATTGCTGAGATTGTTGAAACATTATTACGCATTGGCTCTAAAGAGATGAATAGCCCGGTGGAGATTGAATTTGCTGCAAACTTAAGTTCAAAACCCGGAGAACCTAATGTATTTAATTTTCTTCAGATTCGTCCTATTGTTGAAAACCAAGAAAATATTGATGTTGATTTTAGTAAAGATGAAGAAGTTGACTGGTTAATATCATGTGAATCGGCTTTAGGTAATGGCATAATTAAAGATGTATATGATATAGTATATGTAAAACCTGAAAACTTTAATGCATTAAACAACCCTAAAATAGCGCCTATTCTTGAAAAATTGAACAACGAATTTATTGCTAAAGAACAAAACTTTATTTTAGTTGGGCCGGGCAGGTGGGGCTCAAGTGATCCATGGCTTGGTATTCCGGTAAAATGGTCACAAATTTCACAAGCAAGGGTAATTATTGAATCGGGTTTAAAAGATTATAGAATTGACCCAAGCCAGGGCACGCATTTTTTTCAGAATCTTACTTCGTTTAGGGTTGGGTATTTTACCATAAACCCGTTTATAAACGATGGATATTATGATATTGATTTTTTAAATGATAAACCTGCCGTTTACGAAGATGAGTTTGTTAGACATATTAAGTTTGAAAATTATATAGAGATAAAAATTGATGGAAAAAAGAATAGAGGTTTAATTAAAAAACCACAGCAGTAAAAATAATTAAAAAAGGTAATTGTATATTTATAATAATTAATATTAGTGTCAGTAAATTAGATTGTTATAGTTTTATTGAGTTTTATTAAGGTGGGTTGGAATGTAATAAAGTTTTTTTAATTAACACAGTTCTTTATATAGTTTTGATGT
>CBDUWQ010000294.1:0-3301 GCA_965370965.1 uncultured Bacteroidales bacterium | reverse complement strand
GCTTTTCGCCTGTTTTAGCATCGGTTATATAACCGCTTATGGTGTGGGGTTGGGCATTTAGGGCAGTTGTATATGCTATTATTAATATAAATAAAATTAGGGGTTTCATATGTTTAAAATTCTATTGTGCAAAAATTACACAGATAATTATTTTACCACTTCAAAAAAAACTGAATCTATTGAGTTTGTATAACTTCCAAAAAGCCCCAAACCCCCATCAATATTTGAATATATAGGTATCGGTTCAATTAAGCCATGTTGGAAAAATTCCATTAAATCATCGCCAAACTTGGGCATCTGTTTATTATATGATTCAACAAATAGGAAATAATCTTGGCTTATAGTATGAAGATTAACTGCTATATAATTCCACCCAGGCTCATACCAATCATGGATGTCTGCATTAACCCTTATTGTTACGCCATAGGTTTTCCCGTTAAATAAATCATCACTAAAAATTGGTATTTGTTTCCAATTAGAATGCCATTCACCAATGGCGGGGTCTTGTGTGCTGTATTTATGCGTTAGACCATTAACACTAATATAATAGTAATTTTTTTCATTTGGCGGGTCGTTAAAAAAAATAGTTAATTGGTATCTGTTATTGTACTCTTCATCTATTTTCTTTTTACTAATTGAGTCTATTTTTACTAAAGTGGGTAGTTTATTTTCAGCTTCAACCTTATTAAAGTCATCTGCATTAATTACAATTTTATAGCTTTTAGTAAAGTCAGGTTTTTTATGTCCGTAATAATTTCCATTATCTGCAAAATCAAGTGTGTCAATAATATTACTTTTATTATAAATAATAATTTTAGCATTATCTATTGGTTTATAGTTACTAATAAAAATTCCTCCTTCAATTATATAAGTTTTATCATTTAAAGCGGCTTCTTCAACTAATCTTACCCTGTATATACTATCTGCACATAAAAAACTATTTACAATAATCCGTTTTTCAATATTATCAATATCAAATGAGTACGGTTTTGTACAAGCTGTAATAAATAAAAAAGTTAGTAAGATTAGTTTGAGTAATTGTTTTTTCATATTGGCTATTATGGTTAAATATGTTTGTATTTACAGATGTAGATGGTGTGTAATAAGTTGCTTTATTTTTTTTATTAAAACTTTATTGAATAACTTACAAACGGAGTAATAGGGGCAAAAGATACTCCCGTTAATGTATTGCGATTTGCAGATTGTTCCATATAAAAAGGGTTTAAACGATTATATATATTGTATATACCAAAGTACCATATTCTGCTTGTTTTTTTACGCTTTTTAGTATAGCTAAAAGCAATATCTAAGCGGTGATATATCGGTAAGCGAATGTTGTTGTAGCTTGAAATATAAGAATATAAAACACTTTCATTAAATTCACCTATATTATCAATAACAAATTGCTCGTAGCCGTAAGTCATATTTTGTCCTGACATTAATATCCAATTACTTGTAATCAAAAACTTTTTATTTATATGATATTCCATTTGTATATTAAAATTATGTGGCCGGTCGTATATATATGGAAATTCATTACCACTGCTTATATTTTCAAAAGTTCTGAATGAGCGAGAGTAAGTATATGAGATTTGTCCGCTTATTTTGCCATTACTTTTTTGTGCGTAAAATTCAATACCGTAGGCTTTTCCACTTCCAACAGTTACTTTGTCTTGCCAATCTATTTTTACATCTAAAAAATATGTTCCTTGTTTGTATTTTAAAAGGTTATTAAGGGTTTTGTAATATGCTGAAAGCCCAATAGTAATATTTTGGTGCAATTTAATATTGCATCCTGCATCAAATATTTCAGCACTTATTGGTTTTAAATTTTCTGTTGCAGGAACCCATATGTTAGTAGGCATTCCTAAACTTGCATTAGTTAATAAATGCAGATACTGATGTGTTTGTGAGTATGATGTCTGAATATTAATATTTTTTGTAATATTATAAATAAGGTTTATTCGTGGTTCAAAAAAATAATAAAGCTTTTCGTTAACATAAAAAGTGTTGGCGTTAATCCCAAATGTTGTATTTAATCTGCCTAATTTCAGATTATCTTGAACATATATTGAGTATTCATATGCTATTATATTTTTTGAATTTATTTGTTTGTTTTTAACTATTGTATCTTTTAAACTTGAATTATCGAAGAATTGCTCACTTCTAAAACTTGGGAAGAAATTTTTTTGAGTAGCTGTAAGACCAATTTTCATTTTGTTGATACTTGACATAAAATAATCAATATTTAATTTGTATCCAAAATCCTCAATACCTGAACCTGTATTAAGGTTATATTGTTTTGTTATTGTTTCATTATCAATTTTATCTTGCATTAAATAATTATTTGCTGAATTATATTTAAATTTAGTGTAGTAAAGTGTATTGTTTATTGATATTTTAGAACCCAGTATTTTCATCCAGCGTATAGCACCGGTTGTATTTCCCCATTTTATTTCTTGTTTCGTTTTTATTTTAGTTTCTATATTGTTTTTTTCATCATTTTCAACAAAACCATAATCCTTGCCTCCATAAAAACTTAGATATAAACGACTTTTATCTGAGAATTTAAAATTCCATTTTGCATTTATATCATAAAAATAGTAACCTGTTACTGCATTGTCGGCAATAGCTTTAGATATTGGACGAAATAATAAATCAATATATGATCTGCGGGCTGTAATCATAAATGAAGATTTATTTTTGATTACAGGTGCTTCAAGCAAAATTTTTGATGAAATAAGACCTATGGTAAAGTTACCGTGCATTTTTTTCATATTCCCTTCTTTCATGTATATATCAACAACTGATGATGCACGTCCGTGATATTCTGCCGGCATACCACCCTTTATAAGTTTTACACTTTTTAAGGCATCGGTATTAAAAACAGAAAAGAATCCAAAAACATGATTTACATTGTAAACCGGAATGCCATCAAGTAAATATAAATTTTGATCGGGGCTTCCACCTCTAACATTTAAACTGGCACTTCCTTCATTCCCACTTGTAACGCCTGGTGTAAGCTGTAATGTTTTTAATACGTCTGTTTCGCCGCCTATAACAGGCATTTTGTTTATTTTTGCCATTGGCAAATTATACCAATTTAACTCAGGATTTTCTGCTTTTACAATTATTTGTTGCAAGTTTATATCTTTTTGTACCAAATTTATATTTAGTGCTGTGGTTTTGCTAATATTGATATCAATTGTTTTTTTCTTATACCCTAATAATACTATATCTAAAATATTTTTGCCTTTAGGAAGGCTAATGCTATAAAAGCCATACTCATTACATGAAGTGA
>CBDUWQ010000293.1:0-3344 GCA_965370965.1 uncultured Bacteroidales bacterium | reverse complement strand
GCTGAGCAAAAACAGTACTAAATGCTACTGTTAACATTGCTATAATTAAATATTTATTTTTATTCATAATAGTTTAATATTTAAGGTTTTACTACTTATTTTTGTTGGTAATATATGTGGATTATACCACAATGCACCAAGCTAAAGCCTGCCTGCCCGAAAAAGTCAGGCGGGTTCTCATAATATTACGATATTTATGGAAACCATACAATTACTTAGTCGATTGAGCAAATTTGCAATAGCAAATCGCTCAATTTGGGTTATAAATAATAGAGCTATTACTATTTACCGGCTCTATAAAATAGTAAGCAGAAGTAAACCTCCTGCCTACATAATTCAAAAACTAACCTTACTACTTATTAACTACGCTAATTTTTTTTGTAACAGAAATTTCTGAGTTTTTTATGTTTAAAAAATATATTCCTGATTTAATGTTTGAAAAATACAGCTCTAACTCACTATCAACCTTGCTGTTAAATTCATATACCAATAAACCTGTAATACTGTATAAATAAAAATTCAAATTACCGATTAAATTGCCATTACATACAATTGTAAGCTTACTGCTAACAGGGTTTGGATAAATTAAAAAATTGTTAGCAATAGGTGCAACCTCAGAAGCCGATGATGGCTTTAAATATCGAAAATTATTAGAAGTGCCCGAACCGTAATTGCCATTGGTATAAAACAGTTGAGTACCTTCAGAGTCTTTAATTGTAACTTCTCCTCCGCCATTATGCCCTGTATCATAAATATAAAAAGTATGGCAATCATTTTCCAAAGTAAACGATTCTTCAATTGTTATGTTATTTTCATAAGGACCGCCATATGCAACAACACTTCCAGAAGAATTCTTTATATTCCATAAGCATTCGTTTCCGGCAGAACCCGTTTCAAGTTCAAGATATATAGGACCAATAGCCTTTATTGGGGCATAAATTGTTTTATCCTTCTCGTTGTCGTCCAAATGGTCATCATCAACTCCGTTTGGGTCAGAGAGGGTAATTGTGAATACATTTGCATCAAGCTGGGTATATGTTACTTCATCGAGTTCTACAATTTCGAACTTGGTAAATTCAATAGAACCTGTCCAGTTAATTGTACCCGACACCTCACTGTTTACATCATAATCAATTTTTAAACTTGTAATTGTTTCGGAGCCCAAATTCCTAATTTGAATTTTAGGGGTTGTAGTGTTTTCACACGGAGTACCATTTGGGCTGATAATTTTTACTATTTGAACATTGTTCACTCCGATAGACTCTGCGGTAATTACCTTATCGGTCTGCAATATTGCTTTTGTAGTGTTATCTTGAATATAAGCAACAATTTCACCGCCAAGCAAATCCCACTCGGCATCGGGTGTAATAGTAAAAGTTTCTGTAATAGACGATGAACCTGAAAAATCAAGTGCTGTTCCGTTTTCATCCGGGTACATTGCTCTGTTAACAAAGTTTAACTCCGGAAAGCCCATCCAACTATAAGGAATATGCGATTCGGTAAAAACAAGATGAAGAACAAGATCGATTCCGGTATAATCTTCAACCTCTTCAATTTCAACAGTTACGTTAAGGTTACCTTCGCTTTGGGTAAAACTTAAATCTATTGTAAAGTCCGACATTACACTTAAGGCCTCGGTATAAGCTTCATAAAATTTTTGATATGAATCAGAACCGACCTTTTCTATTGTTCCATCAAACATTGTTGTTGGAAAATCACTAATATTATAATAATTAACCCTTGCTTCTGATGCATCATTGGTAAAAGCATCACCATCATGGTTTTCAATAATTGCCAATTTGCAATCATTTTCGTACAAATCGTCAGCTACATCTGCTACGATTGAACAGGCCTGGCACCATGTACCCGTGGCTATCTCCATAACCACAAAATTGCGGCTTACTTGTTGGGCAAAAACAGTACTAAATGCTACTGTTAACATTGCCGCAATTAAATATAATTTTTTATTCATATAGTTCAATTTTTAAAAAATAAAAGCTTAAAAGTTTTGTTACCCTTTTTATGGAAAATATTTTAGTTATTACTCTGTGTACCCAACAGGTTGGCAAGCCGCCTAATAATTTACAGGTTGCTTATTGGAAACCAATAAGCAACCTGTTAGGTCCTGTTTTTATATATTACCCATAAAAATGGCAGTAAAACCAAAATTAAAGCTATCGGTTTATAATCATTTTTTTGGTAACAATGCTATTGCCTGTTTCAATACTTATCATATACGTGCCATTGGGCTGGTTCGAAAGGTCAATACTGCCTTTAGCAGATAGAATATTGTTGGCCACTATTTTGCCCAATATGTTATAAACAGTAATTTGTGATTTTTTTACATTACTAAAATGAACAATTCCGCTTGTAGGGTTAGGAAATACTGCAACAATATTATTATTTGGCTTGCTGCCTATACCAACAACACCTAATGTTGAGTTGGCAGATTGCATTACCTCTTTATCAATGGCTTGCAAAAAAACAATAACTGCAAGGTCATCCATCTCTTCAACAAAAGTTGACGACATATCATAGCTTTCAACATAAGTATAATTGGTGCCCTGTGTCAAATCAACAGAGATTCCATAAGCATTTGGCAACATTTTCATAAGTACATTGTGGAACTCCGTTTCGCCATTGGTACTTATATTACCTATTGTGGTTTTTTCAACAACAGCTATATGGCACGAACCTGCAAAATCCATATTTGGCTCAATGGTAACCTTAATTTCAATATTATCTCCTGTAATTTCATGTACTACATCAATTGAAAAAAACGAAGGAACTACTCTATAGCTCTCAAACATATATTGCTGATACGATACTGATTCTGAAGAAGCATCAATTAATAGCTCAGGAATACTATTTACATCATAATAAAATTGCCTTGTTGCAACATCAAGGTTGTAATAAGGGTCTCCTAATCCCGGAAAATTACACTGATGCTTTATAAGTGTAAATTTTCCTTGGTTATAAGGATCGCCAAGTACTTTGTCAATATACATGTTTGCAAAAATACAAGGTTGGCAGGTTGAGCTGGTAAACTCTTCATGCAAAATAATACGCTCAACGTAATTGGCGTTAATATCAATACTCTGGGTTTTGGTATTGTTGTTAATGTCTTGGTCATCACCCGAATTAACATTCTTAATCTCAACATTAATATCATAGTTGCCATCGGCAGTAAACTGATAAGGTACATCATGTATAAAGTTATGGGCCTCACCTATTAATAAGCTTATGCCCGAAACAGAAAAAACCGAACTTTCCGTACCATCGTCAATGGTATAAACCACATCAAAAGAGGTTATTGTATTTACCCCCATGTTTGTTACCGTTCC
>CBDUWQ010000292.1:0-3487 GCA_965370965.1 uncultured Bacteroidales bacterium | reverse complement strand
GGCTTTCGACGCCTTGCATCTGCCCCAAACTTGACGCATGCATAATACAGGCTAAAAATCTAAATTGGAATTGCTATTTATTTTATCAATAAAACCAAGTACCTCATCACGACCGGTTTTTTCAACTGCCGAAGTAATAAATGAGGTTGGCAACTCATCCCAATATTTCAGCAACTCTTTTTTATATGTTGCCATATTGCTGGCTAATTTATTTTTTGTAAGCTTATCGGCTTTAGTAAATAAAATTGCAAACGGAATACCCTTTTTGCCTACCCAATTAATAAATTCAATATCTATTTTTTGTGGCTCAAGTCTTGAGTCAATCAAAATAAACAGACAGTACAAATTTTCGCGGTTAATAATATACTGCTGAATAAACTGCTGCCATTTGTTGCGATTTTTTTTTGATACTTTAGCATACCCGTAACCGGGCAGGTCAACCAAATACCAGTTTTCGTTTATTTTAAAATGATTAATAAGCTGAGTTTTGCCGGGCCTACCTGATACTTTTGCCAACTTACTATAATTTGTAAGCATATTTATTAATGACGATTTTCCAACATTTGACCTGCCAATAAACGCATACTCAGGCATATTAGGTGGCGGGCATTTTTTGTAGTCGGTATTGCTTATAATAAAGGTAGCAGAATTAATTTTCATTTATATATGGGTTTTTCATGGATTGTTATGTTTTTTTTAACACATAGGCACATAGTCCACATAGTTTTTTCGGTATTACTAAATTTTATAGGTACGATTTATTTATTTTTTAAAAATCTTCGAGCTTTTCAATTGTACCACCCATCTGCTCATTTTTTTTAACTTTTTTTGGTTTCTCAACATATTTTAGGCTTCCTCCATAGCGGACTGTTGCATCAAGAAAATCCGAGCATTTAATTTCGGCTGTTCCCCCGTTTAAAACTGCTACTGTTGTTGTGTTATCCATTTTTGTCGATCTAAAATCACCACCGGTAGCAGTTCTAAGCTGCATAAATTTGTTTTTTCCTGTTAACCTTACAAATGCACCTTTGTTTACCTTAACATTTATTGAATCAACATCAACCAATAAATCGAGCTCACACCCCGACTTGCCCAAAAGGGTAAAAACCTCTGACTCAATAGCACCCCTATTGTATATTTTTGCACCACCACCCACTTCTAAATAATCTAATTGGCTAAATTGGATAGTTACATTAACCTTTGGTGCATTTGCTAATTCTGATAACAACTTTACTATAAGCGTACCATTTTTAATAATGTATTTAACTTGTTCAACATCACTACTTCCCGAATTTATAAAAAGAGAATCATGCTTGCTTTTCTCAAGCCTAACATTTACTCTACCAAAAACTTCAACTTTATTAAAAGAGCCAATCCGAGCTGCAACCTGACTACAAATTATATTCACATTAATAAAAACTGCAACAGTTGTAACAATCATCAATTTTAAAGTACGCATAATAAAATGTTTAATATTTTTTTGTAAAAGTAACGGTTTATTAGCTATTAATCAATATTGAAAAAACAATTAATCAAAATATCATTACATTTAGCAAAAATTTTAAATCAATGATAAACTCAAAATGTAACCCCACTGCAATTGAGCGTTTTTTTCTTCATATACATCCCAATAAAATTGACCAACGGGCAATTAAATTCACAAATACTTTTGGATTAGGTGGTATTAATGCATTACTTTTTGTGTTGTTAGTTATAAGTGGTATCCTTTTGCGCTTTACTTATGTACCAACACCTGAGGGGGCTTACAATTCAATAATTTATTTGCAAAACAATATTTTGTTTGGAAAACTACTCCGTAATATTCACCATTTATCGGCATCGCTAATGGTAGTAACCTCATTTTTACATTTAATACGTGTTTTTTATACTCAATCGCTGTTTTTTGAGCGCAGCAAAAACTGGATATATGGCTTACTATTAATGATATTGGTACTATTCTCGAATTTTACAGGTTATTTATTGCCATGGGATCAGTTGGCATATTGGGCAGTAACAATAATGACAAGTATGTTGGAGTATATTCCTGTTATAGGCAAACCTTTGGCAAACCTATTTAGGGGCGGCAACATGGTTGACGGCACAACCCTAATTAATTTTTACACACTGCACACAGGTTTACTCCCCCTACTGTTTGTGTTTTTTATGAGCATGCATTTTTGGCTTGTGCGTAAAGCAAAAGGCGTGGTAGTACCACAAAAAGGCGAACCGCAAATGGTAAATGTTTATCCTAATTTAGTTTATAAAGAAATACTTACAGCCTTAATAGTTTTAGCAGTTATCTTTTTGTTAAGTATTTTTATTGATGCACCATTACTTGATAAAGCTAATACAACAATAAGCCCTAACCCCAGCAAAGCCCCTTGGTATTTTATGGGTGTTCAAGAACTATTATTGCATATCCATCCGGTTTTTGCCGTATTTATAATACCTGTAGCTTTAGCCATTCTGTTTTTTTACTTTCCGTATGTTAAATTTACCAATATTAACATTGGCGTTTGGTTTAACTCAAAAAACGGAAAGCTATTAACCATATATTCAGCTATATTCTCTATTATATTTACATTTATACTAATTTATATTACAGAATACTTTATTGATTTTAATATATGGTTTACAGATTTACCTGATTTAATCAGCACCGGTTTATTTCCGTTTTTACAATTTATTTTGCCAACATTGGCATTTTTATATTATTGGTATAAAATAAAAAAAAGCCCTCTATTTGAATTGACAATTGCAATTGTAACAATAATTATTAGCTCGTATTTAGTAATGATGATTATTGGAATATGGTTTAGGGGCGAAGGCATGAATTTGATTTTTTAGAAGAAAAAATAATGACTATACAGAAAAATAAAACAACAAGACGGCAATTTATTAAAGGAGCTATAGCTGCTGCCGTTAGTTTTGAAATAATATACGTGCTTTTTGGGTTATTGGGCAAAAAGCGACCCAAATTAAAAAATGCCAACCTTTTTAATGCAGGCAAAGTAAGCTCGTTTGAAAACAATAAAATATACCCTTTTACCAGTGGACGGTTCTACTTATCAAGATTTGAAGATGGTGGAATGCTTGCTATATCAATAAAGTGCACACATTTAGGCTGCATGGTGCAACCCGACACTAAAACCAAGGGATATAATTGTCCGTGCCACGCATCAAAATTTAATAAATACGGCGAAGTGTTATCGCCCCCTGCAACAAGAGCATTAGACATACTGCCTATTACAATTAAAAATGGAGAAATAAAAGTAGATGTTAACAATCCAGTGAAAAGAAAAAGTTTTGACACCTCGCAATTAACGTATATATAACCTGAATAATTCATGAAAATTAACAAATTACACTTAATACTCTATATAAATGTAAGATACAATAAAAACTATGACAATAATAAATTTGTGAATTTTTACTAAAGTACATTTATTTTGGTGCATCTATTTCGCCCGCCTTAAGGTAAACCTGA
>CBDUWQ010000291.1:0-3527 GCA_965370965.1 uncultured Bacteroidales bacterium | reverse complement strand
ATAAACCGTGCTGTAATTTCGGGAAAAACAGTTATCTCTTTTTGGTAAATAACCTTACAGCCAAAATTATTACTATCGCTTAGCTGAAGTGTATGGGTTTGCGTTAAACCCGTAGTATTGTTGTATGTCAAATTAAATGGATTATTATTATCAGGGCTTCCTGTTGCCGAACCCGGATACCACACAAAATTACCTGCTGTATTTACCGACGAATTATTGTTTATTGTTACTATAAGTGGTGCACAACCAACCGTATCGGGTGCAACAGTAAATTTTGCATCAACAAAGGCATAAACCTTAACATCAACAGGTGCTGCTGTATTTTTACAGTTAAATTCGCTTGTAGTTATTAAACTAACTTGATAGTTTTGATCTGTATTTGATGTATGCGAAAACACCCATGGTGGCGGGTTTTGAGCACCCGACGTACCATTTACAAAATCCCATTCATACTGTAAATTGGGTACATTGGGTAAGGTTGTTTGGCTAAAATCAATTGTATCGGGGTTACACCCTTCCATAGGTCCTGCCGGAGCAATTGTGGTTATAAACTCGGGATACACTATTATTGTATCGGGGCCATATGTGTCGGTGCAATCAACATGAGGAGATGGATTATGTTTTGTTATTTCAAGAAAAATATAGTATTCTTTTGGTAATGTAGTATCATCATTAATAAAAGTTAATATATCAGTAGTAATAGTATCAATTCTATTGGGTGTTCCTGTAAAATCATGTGTATTATTAATCCACCATTTATAGCTTACATCACCATAAGTATTATTTGAAATATTTACATTTAATGGTGAACAACCATTTCTAGGTGAAAGCGAATATCGTGCCCTTGCAACACCAGCCACAAAAACAGTATCATAATAGGGTGCATCTAATGTATCGCAACAACCATTTACATCATCAATAAATACAAGAGTTACGTAATAAGTAGTATCATAAAAGTAAAGATTTTCAAAAGTATGTGTAAAATCATAAGGTCCTGAACCACTTAAATCTGATACAAGTGTATCAATTTCATTTCCATCACCAAAGTTCCAATAAATATTTGTTATAGGTCCTGCTCCATTAGTATCAATGCTGTAAGTTATTGTTACATCTTGTTGACAACCAACTTTAGGTCCTTTTGTTGCTTTTGCTATTATTTCGGGGTTAATTGTTATGGTTTTTCTTAAAGTATCAGGGCAATCACCATTTTGATCGCCTGCAAGCTGAATTGTATAATCAACAGGGCTATTGCTTAAAGTATTTTTAAAAAGCATAGGGTTGCTAATGCTCTCAGTAATACTATCAACTGTTGTATAACCCTCGTTTTCAATTGTCCAAAAATAGTTTGTCCAGCCTTGTGGTATATTAGTAAACTTATATTCAACAGGGCTGCAACAATTTGGAGATTGAAGATCGGAACTAAAATCAAGTTTCAATTGTTCCTTTACCTTAACTTCTCTTGTTATTATGGTGTCGGGTGATGCTCCACCTAACGGACAATCAAGATGAATTTTAACTTTGTAATAAGATAGCATATTACCATTGGGAGTTACAACAGCAAGAGGATTTGAAATAATAGAGTCGGTAATAAACTCACTGCTACCATTAAAACCTGTTGAGTCTCCTAAAAACCACCATGTATAACTATCATCATATTCACCCCCATATGCATTTAATATTACTGTATCGCCATAACACAATCTTGTGCTACTACCTGCATCGGCACCAATATCACCCCCTACAGAATCGGTTGAAAATTTTGAAAAATAACCATATTTACAACCAGGACCGCCACCCTCAATTACCGACATATGAAAACGACCTGTATTAGTTACCCGTATAGCCGTATCTTTACCAATAGAATGAATATAGTAATTATTTCCGGCAGTTCCCTTTGCATTTGTAAAATTATTATTTACAGCATTTCCACCTGTTTTTTGCAAATAGTACCAATTTGTTGTTCCTACCTGTTTAAACCAAGCAGAATTTAATGAGTCAGTATTTCCATTAATATGTAATTTAAAATCACCAATATTTTCCTTTTCTGTCATTATATTGATATAAAAATTATCACTACTAACAGTTTTTGATCTTATTACACTAACATCTTTTGAGCCTGTACATAAATCAATAGTTGGTACAACAGCACCTCCAACTTCACTGCCAAAACCTGTAATATGAGTAACCATTACTTTTTTATCAGCCAAAATATGTAATGCATTAATTGTATTTGTACCATTTAAACGAATTCTTTTTTGGTTACCCCTGCCGGTTAGTGAAATACTTCCAGGTCTTGGAGTTCCTCCTGTATCTGTCCCATCCCATTTTACAGTTGTTGTACCACTTTCAACTGCCGTAACATAAGCATATTCAGGGTCAGTAAGTTCTCCTCTCATTACAATATATTCTTTACCGCCAAGTTTATCAGGTATAAGTTGGTCACCTGCCAAATCCCATCCGCCATTTTGGTCGGGCTTTAATGAGTCATCTTTCCAGGTAACTGCAATTGGTTTGTCTGATTCAATTGTGCTGCCTCCCAAGTGTGCTCCTATGGTATAATCTTCAGCTATACACGAAAAAGTTTCACCCCTGTTTAATTCAATAACAATATCCGTTCCTGCCGGCCAAGTTGCTGTATTACCCTCTTTTTTTATAGGTTGAGTAGTTCTAATTGTAATTAAGGTAGCATCTTCTGTGGCAACAATATCAAAACCGCTTAAAAGATGCGGATCTCCACTTCCTACCAAATTATTAGCATTTGGTTCAAAATTTTGCCCCGGCATAGTAAAACTTTCACCAAGTGCATTTTCACCTTTTAAAGAAAAAATATCCTTATTTGAATAATTAAACCTATCAAGGTAAACTGTTATTCTGTTTTTTCTGTAATCTATGGGGTCAATAAGCCTGCTGGTAATTAAAATACCCCTTTTTTCAACATCATGCATAGGGGGGGCTACATAAACGCCCTCCATGCTGGGTAGGCCACTTTCTATTATATTATTGTCATTAGCATCACCTCTATTTGGGTCATTTGTTTCTCCAGTAGCCGGTTTTAAAGGGTCATAATTTGAGCGTATCCAACCCGTAAGGTCAAAATTACTACACTCCCCTTTTGGTATTGTATCATAACCAAGCACCAAATCAATTGCAGGCATTTCAATTTTTACAATAACAGCTGTATCAGCCAACGATGATATCCTAAAAAAAGTTGGTTCACCTTGATTTGAAGCATGTCTCCATGAAACCTCAGGCACTACAAACCAAAATTCGTTATCAACCTGCGAGTAGGTATAACTATTTAGTATAAAAGTTAATAGAGATAGAATGTATAGTTTTTTCATTTTAATAAATATTGCCGCTATTGCGCGAATAAAAAATACTAATTATTATTGTTTAAGAATATGCGTTAATTATTATTATAGAAAATCATTACTTATAATACGTTCAACAAATAAAAAATATACAAAAAAATCAAAATATATATCAGTTTTTTCAGCCTTGCGGTATTTCCGGTGGATTACCTCGGC
>CBDUWQ010000290.1:0-3563 GCA_965370965.1 uncultured Bacteroidales bacterium | reverse complement strand
AAATAATGAACTTGTCCAACATAGATCTCATCTTGAGAATATTGTTTTGGAGAGGACACAAGAACTTAAAGAAGCATTAAAGAAAACTGAAGAATCCAATAAGTTTAAATCGGCGATTTTAAAAAACATGTCGCATGAAATAAGAACACCACTCAATGCTATTGTAGGATACTCTCGCTTATTATTGTCCAATGATATTGGGAATAAAGGGAAAAGTAAATATAGAGATTTGATAACGAAAAGCAGTAATTCATTAATTAATGTAATTGAAAATGTAATTGAAATATCTAAACTGGAATCGAATAAAATCATGTTAAATGATAGTTATTTCGATTTAAATGATATAATTAATGATGTATTAAATGATTGTATTGCAAAGGTAGAAACAAATGTTGAGTTGAGTTTTAATGTTGACAGTACAATAAATATATTTTGTGATAAAATAAAATTCAAAAATATCCTAAAACAAATAGTAAGTAATGCTTTAAATTATACAGAAAAAGGCTATATAAAAGTTAGTTATAGCATTGAATCTTCTGATAAAATTCGCTTGCAGCAAGCAACTATTAAACAACTGAAATATAATGAATATATTCATGTTAAAATTGAGGATACGGGTGTTGGAATCCCGATTGATCAAAATGAAATAATTTATGAAGCATTCAGAAAAGTTGAAAAACATAAAGATAAGCTTTACAGAGGGGTAGGCTTGGGTTTAAGTATATCTAAGCATTTGCTAGATATAATGCAAGGCGCAATTTGGCATGAATCAAAAGTATCAGAAGGTACTGTTTTTAATTTTATTGTTCCTGTTAAAAAAGTATCTAAAACATAAAGCTGCAATAAATATGTGGTTCAAGTGTCGGTGTGGATTATCTAACTAATTGATTATATGCTTGTAAACTTTCTGATGTTTGCTGTATTATGCACGCCAACACTTTTCGGAGTGGACTCATCTTTATAATTAGTGTCAGCAAGAAAACTCCGTATTTTTGAGTGCTTAGACAGAAAACGTCAAGTTCAAGCCCGCCTTAAGGTAAACCTGAACGATTATTCGGGCAGGGCTTTATGCACAATAATAAAAACTATCAAATGTGTTTATGAACTCCTTTTGGTCGTTTCGCAGTATTGAAAATCAGGAATTTACTCCGCCACGGCGGATGACTGTTTTCAATACAAGAGTAACCTACCTGCTGCAGGCAGGCGCAGAACTTTAGCTCACGAACACAAATAAAAATAATAGTATTTGTGAGTAAATTGCGTTTTCGGGCAAGCACTAATTAACCTAAATCTCAATCCGGATTGTCTTCAATTATTAATGTTCCTTTAATAATATCAATATTCAGCTTCAATGGGGCATCTTTAACATTATAAGTGTTTAAAGTGCTATTATTAATAATTTGTGTATTATTTGCAGTTAAACTAAAATTAGATTTTGATGTAACATAAAGCGTGATATCACCATTTTGTAAATTAATATCAATATTCTTTGGTATGGTATCGGTTGGTATCTCAATAAAAACCTTTCCATTGGTTAAATTTAACCTGTTTTGCCAACTGCAATTTACCGGATAGCTAATATTAATATTATTACGAACCTCGGTAAACCACCCTGTATGGTTAAGCGAGAAAATAGTATTTTTATTCGGTTCCCATTTTAAATTTATTTTACTGTTAGGAAAGCCAAAGGCGTTAATATCATATTTAATATAAAGTTTATCAGAAAAGCTTACATTAACCGTTCCCTCAGGAAAATTGGCTGATAGTGATTCTAAATTTAAAGCATTTAGGTCATCTCTGTTCTGTGCAAATTCCTTTTTTGATATGTAAGGTGTTGCCAGCATTAGTGATACTGTTAAAATTGGTACAATTAACCCCATTATAACAACAATAATTTTACCTTTTTTTCTTTGAGATGCCTCATTTATGGCTTTTTCATCAATTTCTTGATAAACTTTTAGCAGGTAGTAACCCACAATTCCGGCAAACCAAACCATGCCTGCAGCCCACAACACATCGCTGGCAAAATGCCCACCGGCAACCATGCGGGCATAACCAATTAAACCTCCATAAAGTGTTCCGAAAATAAAAAATACCCAAGCCCATGTTTTATATCGTTTGCGCAAAAACAAAAAAGGTATCGATATTATAAAACCCATTGATGCATGTCCGCACGGAAAAGATTTACCATTGGTATCGCCTTTTACCCAAGTTTTTACAAAATCCTCTTTACCACCAAACTCGGTAATTTCACGCGGGCGTGGCCTTCCCCAATAATCCTTAAAAGTTGCATTTACCAGCACACCCGGGCCCAACACCATTACAAAAAGCATAAAGTACGAGGCTTTTCGCCATTTTACTAAGCTTTTTCTCCAATACGATACCGACACTATTGCCAAAGCAATTACAACTAAAATATATCCTAAAAATATACCGTATTTATATAAAAAATCCCAAAATGGTACTTCAATTAAAAACCAGCCCCGATTTTGGTTATAAAATGGTTTCTGCAATAAAATATCTAAATTAAAAAACAAAAATGGTAATGTAAGCACCCCAAAAACAAGGATAAAAACAAGGGCATCTTTTTTTAATGATTTATTTATTATCATAGTAATTAATTAAGATTTTTGCCATAAATACACAAAGCAAGCACTATATAGTTTGTTTTACTGAAAGCAGTATTTTATTTAGTGCTTGTAAAAACTATCTATTTTTAATTGGCGGTTTCTTATAGCCACTATTTAGTCCTTTATTAGTTTTTTATACCTAATACGTTTGGGACCAACATCGCCAAGTCGCTTTTTGCGGTTTATTTCGTATTCAGAGTACGACCCCTCAAAATAATATACCTGCGAATTGCCTTCAAAAGCCAAAATATGGGTGGCAACCCTATCTAAAAACCAGCGGTCGTGCGATATTATCACAGCACAACCTGCAAAATTATCCAACCCCTCTTCTAAGGCTCGCAATGTATTTATATCAATATCGTTGCCGGGCTCATCAAGCAGCAGTACGTTTGCTTCTGTTTTTAATGTCATTGCCAAGTGCAGGCGGTTGCGCTCTCCACCCGATAACATACTGGCTTTTTTCTCTTGGTCGGCACCTGCAAAATTAAACCTCGACAGGTAAGCACGTGCATTAATAAGTTGGCCACCCACTTTTATTTCGTCCATACCGTCAGAAATTATTTGATAAACGGTTTTTTCAGGGTCAATATCAGTATGGCTCTGGTCAACATATCCTATTTTTACAGTTTCGCCCACCGAAAAAGTTCCGGCATCGGCATTTTCTTGTTCCATAATCATCCTAAAAAGGGTGGTTTTACCTGCCCCATTTGGACCAATTATACCCACAATACCATTTGGGGGCAATACAAATTCAAGATTATCAAATAGCAGCTTTTCGCCAAATGCTTTTTTAACACCGTGTGCTTCAATAACTTTATTACCAAGGCGAGGACCGTTTGGTATAAAAATCTCAAGTTTTTGCTCTTTCTCTTTAGTATCGGTACTTAATAATTTATCGTAGGCATTTAAACGGGCTTTTGCTTTTGCGTGGCG
>CBDUWQ010000289.1:0-3570 GCA_965370965.1 uncultured Bacteroidales bacterium | reverse complement strand
TCTGATATTCAAATATATAACATGAATATTTTAACTTAGTAAAGTAGAATTAATTGATGCAATAAATAGATATAATCCTTATCTACTTCCGATTAAAATCATTCAATAAAACCTGCATAAATGATTTTCCCTGTTTTTCAACCTTTTTGGATACCGAATTATTTATTACAAAATTATTGGCCGTATTATCCCATACAAACCCTGTTGTATCGGTATAAAAGCCAAAGCCGTTGTTATAGGCATAAAATGCAAATCCTTTTTGATGGTTAAGCACATCTTTACTAAACTTAAACCCTTTAAATTTTTGATGCAATTGGTTGCCTATCATTAATGGTATATCCGATTGCGATACGGCATTAGCAATAATAGTATCGGTATTAACAGCGCCTCCAACCCAAAGCATAGGGATTTTGAATTTACGTGGCGAGCTGTAACTTATGTTTCCGGGCAAACGGTTACCATGGTCGGCAACAAAAATAATCCATGTGTTATCCCACCATTTGGTTTGTTTTGCCCTTTTTATAAAATTGCCTATACAGCTATCGGTATAATGCACCGAGTTCAAAAATTTTGATTCATCATCAGTACCGTTAAACATACTTTTGTGTGGCACATCATATGGCTCATGACTACTTAAAGTAAACATTGCCCTAAAAAACGGGGTTTGAGCTTTTTCTAAATCGTTAAAAACCCTGTTAAACACAATATGGTCGTGCGCGCCCCACTTTGAGTTTAACTCGTTACCCGAAAAATTATTTAATGTTACCAATGTATCGTACCCACCGCTAATAAAATATGATTTCATATTTGCAAAATTTATTTCGCCACCATAATAAAACCCCGATGTGTAACCCATTTTTTTCAGCTTATGGCTTAAATACGGCAATTTTTCGGTTTTGTTTGTATATTTTATTATTGATGTTGTTGGCTGAGCCGGATACCCACTTAAAATAGCTACAATGCCTTTATCGCTCCTATCGCCCGATGCATAAAAATTTGTAAAAAACACCCCCTCATTGGTTAATCTGTTTAATTCGGGTGTAGCATTTGGTACACCGCCAAGGGGCTCAATAACACCTCCTGTAAAGCTTTCAATAATAATGATGATGATATTTGGGTTCTCGGTATTTATTAATTGCGTTAACGGTTTTTCTGTTTTTTTAAAAAATAAGCCTGCCATCTCATTTTCAGCTTCAGTGTCATCCATAAATGCAATGCTTTGCTTTTCGTGCATGGTTGAAAGTGATTCTCCCACCCCCCAAATAGCATTTATGGCAGCATGGTTGGCAAATTGGTGGTTACTAAAAAATACTGCTCCCAAATTTATTGGAGCAATACCTACCCCACCACGTATAGGAATAATCATTATTGATGCAATAAACAAAAACAGTGGTGTACAATACCATTTTACCGATTTTAGATTGAGCAAATCTGGTTCGGCAAACTTTCGATAAAAAAAATATGACCCCCAAATAAATAACCCCAAAAGGGCAAACAAACCAATAACCAAAACAACCGGTGTTGATGCAAAACTCTCCTTTGGGGTTTGCAGGTACAATAATACCGTTGAATCAATTCTAAAGCCCCAATTACGATATAATTCAATATCAACAATTGTTATTACAGCTAATATAAAAATCAGAAAAAAAGTATATACCCTAAAAAACCAAATATTTACTGTTTTTGAAAAAAACAGCAAAAAAGCCATAAAAAATGATGCAAAGAAAATAATATACCCTGCCATTGACACATCAAGTTTTAAACCATAAAAAAAGGTTTTTAAAACCTCAATAAAAGGTAGTTGCTTTGTATGACTAATATTATATATCAGGAATAACACCCTGCTAAAAACAAAAAATGTAAGCCAAAACAGACTGTATTTTAATAGGTAAGTAAGTCTTTGTTTCACAATAATGATTTTTAGTTGCAAATGTAACACAATTGAAAAACTGCACGCAAATAAACCCAACTAAGTTTCCTCTTTTTTAAAGTTTATATTTAATGGAAGTATTATCATACGGTTTTATATTTATATTTGTTAAATATTCATTAAATCATCACACAATCATTATAACAGTAAAGCAAAATGACGCCCGAATGGCGAATGACAGCGTAGCGAATTAACAAACTAAAACACATATTATGAAACTAAAACATTTAAAACCCTACCTATTTATTATAGTTTTTTTGTTGATACCATTATTATTAATACCCATTATTAAATCAATAAAATTTGATTTTTTACAGCAAAACGAACAAACCGAAGTGATTAATGATTCCATAGCAGATAAACAGCCAAATATCAATTACGCCCTTGTAATACACGGAGGTGCAGGCAGTATTAAACCCGGCATGTTTACGCCAAAACAAGAGGCTGCATACAAAACAAAATTATATGAAGCCCTGCAAACAGGTATAGCAAAGCTTAACAATGGCGACTCGGCCCTGCATGTTGTTGTTAGCGTAATTAATATTTTAGAAAACAGTCCACTATTTAATGCAGGTAAGGGTGCAGTTTTTACTCATAATGGCAAAAACTCAATGGATGCCTCTATTATGGATGGAAGAACAAAAAACGCAGGGGCTGTTGCAGGTGTAGGCTGTATAAAAAACCCTATAACCGCGGCATACAATGTTATGCAAAATTCAAATCATGTGCTTTTAACAGGAGCAGGTGCAGAAGCTTTTGCAAAACTTCAAAACCTTGAAATTGTTGACCCCTCGTATTTTTATACAAAAAGGCAATGGAATAACCTTCAAAAATATTTGAAAAAAGAGAAAGAAAAAGATGCCAAAATGGGGACAGTAGGCTGTGTTGTACTTGATAAATACGGCAACCTTGCAGCAGGTACATCAACAGGCGGAATGACCAACAAAAAGTATGGGCGTGTGGGCGATTCACCAATAATTGGCGCCGGAACATATGCCGACAACTCCACCTGTGCAGTATCAGCAACAGGCCATGGCGAATATTTTATACGCTATAATGTAACTTACGATATATCGGCACGAATAAAATATTTAAACGAAACGTTACAGCAATCATCATCAATAGTAATTAAACAATTAAAACAAATTGGAGGCTCTGGCGGTGTAATATGCATAGACAAAAACGGAAATATTAGTATGCCCTATAATACAGCAGGAATGTTTCGAGGGTTTTGTAAAGTTGGGAAAGAACCACAAATATTCTTATATTAGCATTAATTTGTAATTTATTTAAATAAAATAGAGTTGTTTAACATTTAATCAGGTTAAATTAGCAAACATTGAAAGATGAACATGGATAATAATAAAAATTTGTATTTAGAAGAATATTTTAGAAATAATAAAGGAAGGCTAATTCATAAATGGAATCATTATTTTGATATATATGAACGTCATTTTAATAGATTCCGAAATAAGCAAATTGTTATACTTGAAATAGGAGTATCACAAGGTGGCAGCCTTCAAATGTGGAAAAATTATTTTGGGTCAAGTGCAAAAATATACGGGATTGACATAAATCCAAGATGTAACCTGAATAATTCATAAACCATCAAAAAACACTTTTTTTAGTTTTTTTGAATA
>CBDUWQ010000288.1:0-3573 GCA_965370965.1 uncultured Bacteroidales bacterium | reverse complement strand
ATTTTATCTATTTGTTATTTTATTTATCTCTAATAATCAATGTTTAATATCCTCTATCTTTAAAACACTACCACTAAGTCACCAAAACACAAAGGTTCACTAAGTATCCTATCATGTAGTTTCATTTATTTGAAACTTTTAACCGCAGGGAACGCTGAGGACGCAGCGAAAAAAATTTAATCTTTCGGTACTTTTACATATAAATATTTACCGCTAATACGGCAAAAAAAGCATTCTTAACTATTTTAATAAGTGCTTGCAAGAAAACTCCGTCTTTGATAAGAAAACGCCAAAGACAAGGCTTGCGAAGTCAATAAAATGTAGTCCGCCGCGGCGGATGACCATTTTGTTGGCAAGCGTAACGCAGTATTTGGCGTTTTCTTGCAAAGACTAATTAAAAAACACCTCGCCCGGCATTCCAATTTTTATACTCCCATTGTTTTTAACTTTTATTTTAATTGCATAAACCATGCTTACCCGTTCCTTTTTTGTTTGAATGATTTTTGGAGTAAACTCTGCCTTATCCGATATCCAAGTTATAGTACCAGAAAACTCCATATACTCTTTTTTGCCTTTATCAATAAGTACTTTACATTTACCTCCCTTAATAATTTTATGCAATTGCCCACCCGATACATAAGCACGTAAAATAATATTTTCTACATCGGCAATTTTATAAAGCGGTTTTCCGGCAGCAGTAATTTCACCAAATTGGGCGTATTTTTCAAGTATTGTCCCTTTTATAGGATTTTTAATTCGGCATTTATTCAACTGCTCATTTATTAGCATCTTTTTTGTGTTAAGCACTTTTAATTCTGTTATTATTGCCAACTTTTGCACCTCATTAGCCTCAATTTGCTTTTCAATTACTTGAAGCCCCCCTGTAACATCATCAAACTGTTTTTGAGTTGCAGCACCGCTGCTTTTCAAGTTTTTAATTCGGTTTAAATCAATCAACAGATTCTCTTTTTGCTGTTTTATGATATTTGACTGCGATTCAATACTTTTTATATTTGCCCTAATTCTCTCACCCTGTGCCACTACCTCTTTCAATTGCAGAGCCGGCATTATTGTATCAATAAGTCCGATGGTTAGGTTTTTTTCTACAACTAACCCTTCTTCAATATCTAACCAAAGTATTTTGCCATTTGCCTCTGCCGATACCATTGTTTCTTCAGCCTCAAAATTACCGTAAGCATCGGCTTTTTGAGTATCATCATTACAGCTTACAAAAGCTGTTACTGCCATTAATAATATTAAAAATTTACTCATAACTCTGTTATTAGTATTTGTTTTTAGTACGTGTTAATAAATATTAATGCCCTTTAGTGTTAAAGCATCAACCTTTGCTTGCAACAATTGTATTTTTCTCGATTCCAAATTAATCCGTGCCTGTTTTTCAGAATTCAAATCACGCAGATAATCCGCAGAGGTTTTTACACCATTTTTCATTTGGCTGGCCGTACGTTTACTAATTTTTGCCTGTAACTCAATAATAGCTATATCTTTAATAATCAACTGTTCAATCTTTTGTTCACGCAGTTGTGCTTCGCTTAACGATATGCTTAAATTTTTATCGAATGCCTGCCTGTTATCGTCAACAATCAATTTTTTAAGCGATATCTGTTGCTTCTCCCTATTAGTCTGTTTCCAATCCAATATTTTCCATTGAAATTGTGCACCAACCATATAAAAACCGTGCATTTCACTATTGAAAAAATCGTAACCCGGTTTTCCATATCCGGCATTAGCAAAGGCTCCTAAAGTTGGCATGCGCTTTTTTTGTGTTAAATTTATTGATGCATCCAAAAGCAACAATTGACTATTAAACAACTGGTGCTCAGGTCTAAATAATTGATTATTAGTGTTAGCATTTATTACAGGAAGCGATAGTTGTGTGTTGTTATCAACATTAATGCATGTTAAAATACCGATAGCTTTTAACACCTGACTTTTTGCCGAATTAAGCTCAATTATTTGCTGTTCTAACCTCAATATTTCGGCATTCAGGTTATCTAACTCCGATGCCAATGCAATTCCTTCATTAACTGCCGACAAAAGGGTTTTCTTTTGCTCTAATATTGTTTCGTGCGTAAGCTTTAAAATTCCGGTGTTCTCTTGCAAAAGCAAACAGTTAAAATATAGTTCATTTATTTGCTCTTTAATTTTATACATGTCAACCTCTATTTTCTGCACATCAATTAAAGCACTCATCTCATTTACATGTTTTGCTGCCTTAATATTGCCCCCGTCATAAATCAACTGGTTAATTTCAATATTTGCCGAATATTGGTCTTTTGGCATTTCAGGAAAAGCAACTCCCGGTACGTTAACAGTTATTTCAACAACCTCAGACTGATAAGATGCCCTTGCCTTAAAATTTAATGTCGGTAAATATTTTGATGATAGATTTTGTTGTTTTAAAATGCCTATTTGCTCCAGCTTCTCTTTTTGGTTTGCTAAAGGAAAATTAACTTCGGCACTATCGTGGCACATTTTTAACGTTATTGCCTGTTGCCCATAACCAACATTAAAAAATATAGCAAACAAAACTGTCAACACAATTTTAATGTGCTGTTTTGCCGTTTTGCTGCTTTGCTGTTTTTTAAAATACTTATTTTGTTGAATTACCATTGCTTATGTACTTTTATTTGCTTTTATAGCCATTTAATGCATTCATTACATATACTACTATTGATTCTTTACGTGTTTTTATATAGTTTTTATATGCTTTTTTGTCGCCATCAAATAATATCTGCTCAAACAGTGGGCGAGCAGCAACCGGAAATATTATTAAAGCTAGTGTGTTAATCACAAAATCGTGTGGATGAATTGTATATCCTTCCTTTTTTAACTGTTTACTAAGTGGTTCAAAAAATACATGAGGATTGATATTTGCATTCGAAAAAACCGATATTATTGTATTTGGATTGCGTGTAATTTCATTTAGTATAAAATTAGGTAAAAACGGGTTTTTTAATAAAATATCAATATACGTTTCAACAAAACCTTTAACCTTATTTTCAATAGTAACACCATCTTGCATAATATTACCAAGCATATTGCCAATTCTACTCATCAGTTTTTGAAATACAAAACCAAACAGTTTCTCTTTTGATCGAAAGTAATAGTGTAGCAACGACTTGTTTATTCCTGCCTTACCAGCAATCTCTTGCATTCGTGCGCCTGCCATCCCTTTTTCAATAAAAACCTCTCTTGCTGCCTCGGCTATTTTCTCCTCAGTATGTTTTTCTTTATTTGTCATAAATTATTTAATATTTAGT
Source organism: uncultured Bacteroidales bacterium (assembly GCA_965370965.1). GTDB lineage: Bacteria > Bacteroidota > Bacteroidia > Bacteroidales > SZUA-534 > GH45. Next base: position 289 of record CBDUWQ010000288.1, on the reverse strand, counting down.
CTTTGCAAAAAAATGTCAAATACTTAAAGTACGTCTATCAATAAAAATTTAAACAGTTGATTAAACCATTTAGTTTAATCATTTGATTTAACCTTTTTGTTTAACCATTTGGTCAAAGTTATGGTAAGTTTTTTAATTAACCAAATTTTTATAATTTTTGTTTGCTACCTAACATAGACAAATCAAAAAAGAGATTGAATAAGATTGAAGAAAAACAAGAATCAATCTCTTTCAATCTAACCTGAATAATTCATGCGTTTAGTTTGATGTAGCTGTAAGGCATCGGAAA
>CBDUWQ010000287.1:0-3621 GCA_965370965.1 uncultured Bacteroidales bacterium | reverse complement strand
ATTCAAGTCTTTGACCTGTCTGCCAAGGCACGCCAGGCAGGTAAGAAAGCGTCAAAGACAAGCCCGCCTGAATGACAAAGTCGGGCAGGGCTTGCGAAGTTTTTGAAACCAAGGAGTTTACTATTTGTAAATGACTGTTTAAAAAACGAGCATAACCTACCTGCAGCAGGCAGGCGCAGTATTTGGCGTTTTCTTGCAAAGACTAATTAGTGTCTGTCTATAAAGTCGAGAGTTTGCAATAGAAAGTTCAAATTCAAGGCGTGCGAAAAATTTAAACCGCAGAATACTAGTGTATTTGAGGATTTAGATTTTGAGTAACAACCTGTCTGCCGACTAGGCAGGCGCAGAAGTTGGACTTTATAGACAAACTCTAATTAACATCATTCACGAAACAACAGTTGCCAAAATTTTCCTATTTCCGCCATGGTTTCTAAATTCGCATAAATAAATACCCTGCCATGTACCAAGGTTTAGTTTGTGGTTTGTTATGGGTATTGTCAATTCGGCTCCAAAAAGCGATGTTTTAATATGTGCAGGCATATCATCGACACCTTCAAAAATATGGGTATAAACAGGATGGTTTTCGGGAATCAGCTTATTAATAAAGCTTTCAAAATCATCGAGTACAGATGGGTCGGCGTTTTCATTAAGTGTTAGCCCTGCCGAGGTATGTTTAATTAACAAATGCAATAATCCTGTTTCGGGCAATTTATATAATTGGTTTATAATTTTACCTGTTACAAGGTGAAAACCACGGCTATAACCCGATAATTGTATTTCTGTTTGAGTTATCATGCCTTAAAATTAAAAATAATTTAATAGCAGCAATAATTTTTGTTTGAAACAGTTTTGTTTATAACCTAAAAAGGTATTTTTGCCTATTATTTTATTTTAACATACTTTTTAGTGAATAAATTTTTTACACTTTTTACAGTATCGCTATTTATATCTTTTTCGGGTTTTACCCAAAATGCTAGTTTGCAGGGTATTGTAACCGACATAAACAGTAATTCAATTGAGCTTATTAATGTTACCGTAAAGGGTTATCCCATTGGCACATCAACAAACAACAGTGGTTTTTATAAGCTTGAGCTTGAATCCAATATTGAATATACTGTTGTTTTTTCAAGTATAACCCATAAAATTGCTGAGAGAAAGATTATCTTAAAAAGGGGACAGCATAAAAAGTTAAATATTCAGCTTGAAGGTAAATCGGAACAGTTACAAGAAATTGATATTGAAGATAAGCAGGTGCGCAAATCGTCGTTAACAAGGCTCGACCCAAGGCTTTTAAGTGAAATTCCTGATGCATCGGGCAATATTGAGGCTCTTATAAAAACGCTGCCGGGTGTATCGTCAAATAATGAGCTGAGCTCGCAATACTCTGTACGTGGTGGTAATTTTGATGAAAACTTGGTTTACGTAAATGATATTGAGGTTTATCGTCCGTTTTTAGTTCGCTCAGGGCAGCAGGAGGGTATGAGCTTTATCAATTCTGATATGGTTTCGTCGGTGCTTTTTTCGGCAGGTGGTTTTGATGCACGCTATGGCGATAAAATGTCGTCGGTGCTTGATATACGATACAAAAAACCTACGCAGTGGGGTGGGGCGGTATCTGCCAGCTTAATGGGGGCATCGGTAATGTTGCAAGGACGATCAAAAAACAGTAAATTCAGTCATATATCGGGTATCAGGTATAAAACAACCAAGTATGTGTTAAATTCTCTTGAAACTGAAGGCGATTACGACCCCCGTTTTCTCGATTTTCAAACTTATATGACATATGCCATTAACAAAAAGATGGAAGTTAGCTTTTTGGGAAATTTTGCCGACAACGAATATAATTTTGTACCGAAAAACCGAAAAACAAAATTTGGAACTATAAACGAGGCTCTTGAGCTTGATATGTATTACGACGGGCAAGAGGTTGATAAGTTTAGAACAGCTACCAGTGCTTTTATATTTGATTATAAAATACATGATGATTTTAAGATAAAGTTTATTGGTTCGGCGTTTGTGTCAAATGAGAAAGAAACATTTGATATACAGTCGCAATACTGGATAAATCAGGTAAGTAATGATTTAGGTTCAAATAATTTGGGTGATAGCATTGCCAACCTTGGTTATGCAACATATTTGGAGCATGCCCGCAACTACTTGTATGCCACAGTATTGAATTTTGAACATAAGGGATACCATAATTCGGGCAATAAGTTTTGGCAGTGGGGAGCAAAAATTCAGCAAGAGAATATTGACGATAACCTGTCGGAGTGGACTATGATTGATTCGGCAAATTATTCGCTACCCTATACCGATTCAATTGTGAGTGTTGATTTTGCGGTAAGGGCAAAAAACTCTATCTCATCAATGCGGTACAACTGTTTTGTGCAAAACACGCTTGTTTACGATATAGTGTCCAACGAGCTGAGTATTAATGCAGGAATTAGAGGTACGTACTGGGATTTGAATAATGAGTTAAACATAAGTCCGCGGTTAAATATTGCCCTTAAACCTAATTGGAAGAAAGATTTTATGTTTAGTTTTTCAACCGGATACTATTATCAGCCACCATTTTATAAGGAGATGCGCTCTCGTGAGGGTATAGTTAACAAAGATATTAAATCGCAAAAGTCAATCCATTTTGTTTTGGGCAGCGATTATAATTTTATGGCATGGCAAAGGCCATTTAAACTTGTTACCGAGGTTTATTATAAAATTCTGAGAGATTTAATATCGTATAATGTTGATAATGTGCGTGTACTGTATTCGGGAGAGAATGATGCTGATGGTTATGCCATGGGTATTGATTTTAAGGTAAACGGCGAGTTTGTTAAGGGTGTTGATTCATGGTTTAGCCTATCGGTAATGCGGACGCAAGAAGACCTGTGGAACGACACAAAAATTGTAAAAGATGAAGATGGGAATGAAACAGTTACATACCCCGGATATATGCCCCGCCCATCAGACCAACGTGTAAATCTCGGAATCTTTTTTCAAGATTATTTTCCGGGCAACCCCGATTATAAAATGCATATGCAGATTAATTTTGGTACAGGGTTGCCTTTTAATGCCCCTAAATCAACTTGGCGTAGCGATGATTTTCGTATGAAATCGTACCAAAGGGTTGACCTTGGTTTTTCAAAAGTATTAAAACGGGCAGATAAGGAGTATCCAAAAGGGCATTTTTTGCATCATGTTAAAGATGCATGGATTAGCGCCGAGGTGTTTAACCTTATGGATAGGGATAATACCATATCGCACGAATGGGTTACCGATTATCAAGGACGGCATTATGCCGTTGAGAACAGCCTTACCGGACGACGGGTAAATGTTAGGTTGATTATTCATTTTTAGAAAACAATAATCAATATTTATTAATAATAGCGGAGTATTCATACAGCATAGTTATAGGTAACCACGGACGAGGTTGAAAATTTTTATTTGTTAAGCAAACATTGTTAGTAGGTTGGTTCGGTATATCTCTGTAGGGTGGGGTTTTCCATCGGGTTGTGAAGTAGTAACTCATAGATTCGTTTTCCAAATGGTTACACTCGTGGATAGATTTAGAGTTAAAAGTTTGTCGTTAAAAATTGCGGCTCAACTTTAACGCCGGTTTGCAGA
>CBDUWQ010000286.1:0-3626 GCA_965370965.1 uncultured Bacteroidales bacterium | reverse complement strand
TTGACGCCCGTAGGGCAATTGACATAGATTAAATGACAATTTAATAACGCCGAAGTCAAATGACAACAAAATGACACAAAGTAAATGACGTGCGAAGCACAAATGACAATTGAATGACAACAAAATGACACAAAGTAAATGACAATTTAATAACGCCGAAGGCAAATGACAATTTAATGACGCCGAAGGCAAATGACAATTTAATAACGCCGAAGGCAAATTGACATAGATTAAATTTTAAAAATATGAAACTATTTACATTTAATAGAATAAGAACTCGATTAACGTTTTGGTTTCTTCTGTTAATATTTATTCCATTATTAACTGTGTTAACAATTACTTATTTTAAGCAGGTTAATGTTATCCAGAGCAAAACAATTGATAAACTTACTGCTATTCGCGATTTAAAAGTTATAGAATTAACAAATTGGATATTTGAAAGAATTGGTGATTTGCACGTTATTTCTTCAGATAAAGAATTAACAGATCTGGAATTAATAATTAATAAAACTTCTTATAATAAAAGCGATAATGTAATTTTAGAAAGCAGCAGACAAATCTTAAATCGCTATCTGACACATTATCCAGCTTATTATGAGTTGTTTGTAATTGATCCTGTAAATGCTAAAATAGTAGTTTCTACTAATAAAAAAATGGAAGGTCGTAACAGGTTAACCAACGATTATTTTACCAAAAGCATACATTATAATGAGGTTGCATTTAAAGATGTGTATTATTCAACCACATTGTTGGCAAACTCAATGGCTTATTCAATTCCAATATTCTGCAATGAACATTCTGGTAAACATATTGTGGGTATTCTTGTAGCACGTATCAATTTAGAAAAGTCACTATATAAAATGTTAATGAATAGGGTTGGATTGGGCAAAACGGGTGAAACGTTTATAGTAAACAAAGATGTAGTTGCACTAAATGAGCTGCGATGGTACAAAAATGCTCCCTTGAAATTAAAAATATTAGCCAAGCCTGCCGTAAATGCTGCTGCAGGAAAAACAGGTGTATTGTTAACAAATGATTACCGAAATAAAGCTGTTTTAGCAGCTTATACTTATATTCCTGAAACTGGATGGGGTTTTGTTTGCAAACAAGATATAAGCGAATTGAATGAACCTATTCGATTAATGTTAATGAATAATATTATATTATTTATAATTACATTTCTTATCACTATTCTTATCGTATTTTCCATAGGTAAATCAATATCAAAACCCATTGTTAATTTAAACCTCATAGCCCAAAAAATAAATGAAGGCGATTTTTCAATAAGAAATAAAATTACATCACACGACGAAGTAGGTTCATTAGCTCTAACATTTAACAATATGGCAAATAGTATTGAGTCAAAAATGAAAATACAAAAAGATGTATCTGATATTTCTAAAACAATGATTAAGCAATCTTCATTGCCGGAGTTTAGCATGTCGGTACTCAAACATATGATGAAAATTACAGGAGCCGATATAAGTGTTTTTTATATTTTAAATGAAGCAACATCAGAATATGAACATTTTGTATCGTTTGGAATAAACAAAAAATTATTAAAAGCAATTAAAAGCAATAAGCCTGACGATGAATTTAAAAACGCTCTGACTGAGAAGACTATTTCATATACAAGTGATATTTCTGATGAAACAATATTAAAATATAAAACTAAAGCTAAAAACAATAAACCTAAAGAGATTGTTACTATCCCTATAATGGTTGATAATCTTATTATAGCTTTGGTTGTAATTGTTAGTGTACATAAGTTCAATAATTTTTCACTCGAAGTATTAAAACAATCGGCAACAAGTTTAAATTCATCGTATTCAAGTTTATTATCAAATGAGCGGACTCGTATCTTTGCTGAGATATTATCAAATGCCAATAAACAACTTAAAGAACAATCAGATGAGCTAAAAGAGCAAACAGAAGAATTACAACTGAATTCAAAAGAGATGCATGAAAATAATATTGAACTCAAAGTAAGAAATAATAAGATTTCTGAATCAAAGCAAGCATTAACAAATTTGTTGGAAGATGTGAATGAGGCAAGTGAAAAATTACGAGAAGCAAATACTCAACTAAAAAATACGAACAATGAACTAGAATCTTTTTCATATTCTGTATCTCACGATTTAAGAGCTCCATTAACACGTATGGATGGCTTTAGTAAAGCATTACTTGATTTTTATAGTGATAATCTCGATGAAAAAGGAAAGCATTATTTAAACAGAATTAGAGTATCTAGTCAAATTATGGCAGGTTTAATAGATGATTTATTAAGACTTTCAAGAATTACCAGACATGAAATATTAATGCAAAAAATAGATATTTCAAAAATTGCAAAACAAGTAATAGATAATTTGGTAAATGACAATCCTGAAAGAGAGGTAAAAGCTAAAATAAAGGAACTAATTTTAATTAAATGCGATCCTCATCTAATTAAAATTCTGCTCCAAAATATTATCTCCAATGCATGGAAATTTACCACTAATACAGAAAAATCCAAAATTGAAATAGGAACAATGGAAATTGAAAATAGAGAGGTGATTTATATTAAAGATAATGGTGCTGGTTTTGATATGAAATACCACGATAATATATTCAAGCCATTTCAACGATTACATAGTGATGATGATTACAAAGGTTCTGGAATTGGTATGGCAATAGTGCAACGAATTATAAACCGCCACAGTGGTAAAATATGGGCGGAAAGTAAAGTAAACATAGGTACAACATTTTATTTTTATGTATAATTCTGCTTTACGAAGTTAAAACTTAACTTTAATCGCTATAGCTTGAAATAAATAGCGTTGCTATTAGTAAAGAGCCTGTAGGGCTTCTAATATTAATAACCTGTGGTGCAACCACAGGTAGTATGTCAGTAATAAAATAGTTGCATGCTGATTTTTTGTTTATAAAAGGACATTTGCATGCAACGAAATAATGAGAATATACAAATAATATGGCTATTTTAAACTATAATAGTTCGTTAAATAAATATATTTACTTGATTATCAATTGTTTATACAAACATAATGGTTGTTGTTAAGATACTGATTACTAATACATTAAGTTTTTATCTTATTACTTTTTACTAAAATATAACGACTCATTGAAACTAGAACCACTTTAATATCTAACCTACCTTATACATAGAATTACTATCATGCCTATTATGAGGTGATTATACTATGTATTTTTATAATAGAAAAAAGTGCGCTTGTTGGAAGACTGATTAATTCATTACCTGTCCCGAATTTTCTCGGGAAACTTTACTATTTGATTGATAGTTCTTGATTATTAGCATATTGCAATTTAGATGTAATTTTGTAAATAACAGTTTCATTTCAATTCAACACTTTTATTTTCAATGATATAAAGAATCTCAATGATTAATTTTCCGTAAAAATGGAACGGGCTTTACATTATGCTGGCTAAATAACTAAAATATAAATAAATATGGGAAAAGATTTTTATTTTATAACTTGCAATAATTAATAATTACTAAATTATGATAGAAAAAAGTATACTAATAATAGAAGATAATCAAGACGATATTGAATTGGTTTTATTAGCTCTGAAATCAAAAAAAATTGTTAACCCTATTGATGTTGTTACCG
>CBDUWQ010000285.1:0-3638 GCA_965370965.1 uncultured Bacteroidales bacterium | reverse complement strand
TAACACCCTGTATTGTTAGGGTTGCACCGGGGGCGGCGTTTATGTTGCCGTTTAGTTTTATGTAGCCAGAGCCTATATTAAATGCAGCGTTACCAACTACATTTATATTACCATTAATTGCCAAATAACTGACACCGCTTGTAAAGCCAAATGCAGGGCTATTATTAAACTTAATTGTTGAGTTGGACGAAACTGTAATATTTGAGTTACCGTCAAACACCATCCTGTTACTATTTTTAAATATTAATTTACCACCGTTAATAACTGAAATATTGCCACCAAAATTAATACCGTTTAAATCTTTAATTGTACATGTTTCACCAAAAACTAACGTACCTCCATCAACCACAATATTTTTATTGTCAGGAATATTTAATGTTGAGTTTAAAGTTAAGGTGCTGCCAGTTGTTACACGTAAACCACCACAAACCTGATGGCTAAAATCCCAGTTTTGTGTGCCACTTACAACAAATTCTTGCGCTCCGGCACAGTCTAAGCAAGTTTTCCAAACACCACGCCCATAAGTTGAAATAATAAGTTCGCGTGTATTTTGGTTAAGCTCAAGGTCAGTTACCATTACCAAAGGCATACCATTATCAAATTTTTCCCAACTTATCATCTTACTTTTCCTGTAAAAAACACCTACATCTGTTGCAGCATACCAAACATTTGCTACATTATCTTTTATTACTTTGTTTACAGGCAGATTGGGCAAACCATGAGAGTAATTATTCCAAGTGCTTCCTCCATTTGTTGAATAAAATACTTTTTTTTCATCTAAAAAATTGGCAAATGATACAGCTACAAAATTTGGGTTTATAGGGTCAATATATATATTTGTGATTATTCCCTCAGGCACTTTTGTGCGAAGGTTTGAATATATTGAATGCCATGTTTGACCATCATTGGTAGTTTTATACATGTAAAAGTAATGGTATGTAAAATTATATGAAGCATAATAAAAATAGTCAGGATTAGTTTCACACATACCCATTACAATACTCGTCCCCCAATTCCATGCATATGTCGAATTCCATGTTTTTCCCATATCAAAGGAGCGCATTATACACGCCCTAGGCTTTGTCCAATTAGCATCATGTTTCCATTTATATGCATACATAATATCTGGATTCTGTGGGTTTTGAGAAAAATGACCATTATAGTGAGAAAGCTTAATACCTACACTGCCAGAATTATTACCATAATTTGTAGAACGGCAAAGGTAACAATTAGCCAATGTAAATATAACATTAGGTAATGATTTGCTTATTAAACAAGTACCCCCATCACCTCCATTAATGTTTTTCCATAAACCATTTTTATGTACAAACGAGTGGTTATCGTGCACCCCTATTACCATAAGCTCAGGATAGTCTTGGTGTATGGCTACATCATACGCCTCGTTTAATGCAAGGCTGTTGTTAATTTGGTTGTAATATAAACCTTCATTATCAGTCGATTTTGAAACCCCACCATCGTGTACAACATATACTATATCCTCATTTATACCATTAGCGAAGCATATATCACGGACATCAACATGTAACCCATTTAATGACTTTTTTATTCCTGTAGTTGGATTATATTTGCTCATATATACACCCCCCACAAAGATATTACCCTCAGGCGAAATTTTTAATTGGCACATACAATGTGAGCCTCCAAAATATTGCGGGCTGCTATAAATAGGCTGCCATTGCAAATTGTTTGTAAATGACCAATATACATTTCCTTTGCTATCGCTAAAATTATGGTAGTAGGTATAAACCTTATTGTTTTTACCCACATCAACAATAAACTTATACTTTTCAGATAGAGGAATGCTACCTTTTGCATCCGTCCAACTTATTCCACTATTTGAGCTTTTTACTAATTGTTTGGTTCCTGCTGCAAAAACCATATTTGGGTTGTTGGGGTCATAAGCCATGCTAAGCAAATCGCCTTCGGTAATTACATGTACTTGTTGCCAACTTGCACCTGCATTTGTTGACCGGTAAATAGATTTTGAAAAAAGAATCAAAAGGTAATTGCTGTTTGCAGGGTTAATCTTTATCTGCTTTACCATCTCGGTAAGTAGTGGTAGCCCTGCATCAATAGCCGTAAAAGTTTGCCCGCCATCGGTGCTTTTATATACACCGGTGCTATAATTGCTGCAACTTTTTGAAAAACCGTTAAAACCAATACCGCACCCAATATATAGTATATCACTATTGCCAGGATTAGCAGCAATAGCCAAGACTCCGCCATGAATTGTCTCTTTGCCCAGTTGAACCCATGTATTGCCACCATTTGTTGATTTCCAAAGCCCTCCGCTGTTGGAGCCTATTATTACAACATTAGTGTTATTCCTATCTGCCCAAACGCATTTAACCCTTCCAATTTCACCACCACTTGAAAGGTTATCGCCATTATTATGCGTTGGTCCTAACGACTCCCATTGTGGAAGTGTTTTGGCAGTATTGGATGAATACGAATTATAATATTGCCTTAACTTATATCCGTATTTTTCAAACTCGCCATTTGCATCAACCCGGTGCTGCCAAAACCAGTTCCAACGGTCAAATCGCTTTATCTCTTTTAGTTGTTCTGCTGTTTTTGTAGCTGGCATTGCTTCAATAGCATTGTTTACCTGCTCTACAGTTTCGTAGTAATTAAGTGTTGGGTCTGCTAAAATATCCAACACTTGGCTTTGCGCAATTTTTGTTGTTGTGGCTAAAACCACAAACAGAGCAATAATTGCTAATAATCTGTTTTTCATAATTATATAATTTAGTTAAACATAAAAATTTGACATAGTTATCCTGTTAGAACATTTTGTGCTATTCGGTAATTCTATTATTTTTATTGGTCAAAACTATTGAGCTTTTGTAAACCCAAAATATTTGGTTATTTTTCTATAATAAATCTTCCTTTATAATTAATAGTTGATTGGTTGGTAATATTATAGAAATAGTAACCATTTGGCAATTCTGTAATATTTATATTTATTTTAGAACCACAAAGCCCTTTATTTGTAATTACCCTTTTTCCGTTTATTTCATATACCCTTAATTCTAATTCTTGGTTGCCAGGGTTTTGGTATTCAATAGTTAATAAGTGTGCAGCAGGGTTTGGATATGCTGTGGTTTCCGGGCTTGTTTCAACATCTTCTACGTCAATATCAAAATATTCGCACCAATGATGTATGAAAAATTTCAAATTATCAATAAGCCATCCCTCATGCAGATTATTCTTATTAAGGTTTATATAAGTAAATTTTACCCATACTGTAGTTACCATTCCTCCTGATTCAGAATTACATAAAAAATAAGAGAATGCTGAAGACCACGATTCACCACCTCCAATAAATTTACCGGTCATTGCTGGTTCACCATTAATTAGAGTGTCATTCTTAGTATATAACCACTGAACGTATGTATCGTCACCTTGGTAGGGTTGTTGGTTAACTATATTTATCCATGTCTCACCTTTGTCGTATGATAATTCAATATAACCACCACTATATAAACTATCAAAATCGTATTTTTGAGAAAAACCAATACCCCATTCAGATACTGCATTGCTCCACCAAGGTCTTTCCGCTTTTAATATAAATGAGTGCTTTATTAGTTCTGTTAGCATTTTTGAAGTATCAGTCA
>CBDUWQ010000284.1:0-3727 GCA_965370965.1 uncultured Bacteroidales bacterium | reverse complement strand
CTACTGACATGTAGTAACATGTAAATTTTTTATTCGCTTTTATGCATAATACAGGCTAGATATCTTGACATCTATTTTGTTAGTCCAATTTACACTCTCAATATCAGAAATCAAATTATCAATTGCTCTAATCAGTTTTGTGTTGCCACGATTCTTTCTTTTAAGTTTAAGCAATTTGCTTTTCTGTAATAATTCCAATTTTCAACTACTTATTTGATGCAAATATAACAAATAGTTTCATATATTATAGAACTATTTCGAAATATTCTTTTTATTTTTGACTAATCTACAGTTTCTTCACATTATGTTTGCTAACTATTAAATATGCTTACTTTTAGTAGTTAGCTTTTTACTCCACCCCATATTCATAAATACGGTTATTTGCAGTTGAGTAAACACGGTTTTTTCCATCGTTTTGGGCTTTTCCAACGGCAATACTCTGAATATTTACATTTGAATGTAACTCCGATGTTTCAACCCACGTGCCCAAAAAAGTAAATTCGGTAAGTTTATCCTGATTAACAGCTACATAAACATGGTTTGTGCCATCGCCCCTACCCGGACCAACAGCAATATGCGATGAATACGAAACCTCACTTATAGGTATAATATTCCAAGCACCTTCAGAGTAATCAAGTTCGGCTACACCCCCATTAGCAGCTATATATATCCTGTTCTTCCCATCATTTCTGCCATTGCCAACTACCATTTCCTCAATATCAACAGCATCGGCATTTATCAAATTCGTTAAACTCCACTCCCCTGCTGTAAATGTATATTCAAGCAAATTGTTGCCTGATGCTGCATATAACCTTAAAACACCATCATTTCTACCATTAGTTATCAGCAGTTGACCAATTGTTTTGTTTTCAGTATCAATTTTGTTGTATGACCAATTGCCGCTAACATAGGTAAATTCATATATGCCATCTCCCGACCCGGCATAAACCCTATTAGTTCCATCGTTACGACCCGATCCAACAGCAATATCATAAAACCAAGCATAATCAGTATCCAAAATATCCATTTCCCATCCTGCATTGTCAATAGTATGTTCAAATAATCCGTTGCCACAAGCGTACAGCCTATTTTGCGTATCGGTTTGCCCAACTCCATAACCTAAAGCGTTTATCATTATACTCTCTTCACCCCCATACTCAAATTTTAAATCCTCCCAAACTCCTGAGTTATACGTCAATTCATGAATATTACCATTACCCTGATTATCATCACTTGTGTAAATCCTTTTTATGCCATCGTTGTGTACATCGCAAATAATCAGGTTTTGCTGGTTAGTAAGTATTAAAGCAAGTTCGGTTACCATCCAATCAATTGGTTCAACTTTAACCGTTTTAATTGCCTGCCATGTTCCTTCATCGTTCATGGCATCATACTTATAGTTGCCCGATGCTTTTAAGGTATCGGTGCCAATAATACCTGTAAATACAATTTCTCCGTCAATATCGCCAAATGTGAATGCCGACCCATTTACCGTGCCGGTAAGTTCAGCTCCATCAAGTCCGATATATGGTACATCAATTGTTCCGGTAAGTACACTATTATTTTGGGTAATATTGGCAGTAAAAACGCCATCGTAACTGTTTTCATCACTTTCCCAAGTACCCCTCCATATTCCGGTAACATTTGTAGAGTTATCGCCTAATTTGTATGCTGTTACCGTAGCTGTGCCCGAACAATTATATGTACCTTTGGTATATGTCCAAGTAACATTTCCGGCTATCGAATCGCCATTGTTTAGCACGTCTCCTGTAAAATTGATATTGTTGGTTCCTCTGCCCTCGGTTAAAACACCCGACCATGTAAGCTTTGAGCCGGTCATGGTTCCGGTAAGATTTTGCCCTGTTGATGCCCTAACAATTGATACACTATTGCCATTTTGTGTAATCACATATACATCGGTTACATAATCGGGATAAGTTGCACCTTGGCAATTACCCATTATTTTCTCATTAATTATCCAAGTTCCACTAATATCATAAGCTGATGATTCTATTTCTTTATCTTTATTACAACTAAAAATAACAAAAAATAACATTAAAAAACTAATGCCTTTAAGGCAAAAAATACGTTTACTGCTTTTCATATTGGTAGGTTTATAAAATTTATATTTGTTTAGGCCATTATTATCAAGCATTAAAATTTGAAATAAATTTACGCCATCGTTATATAAAATCAAAATTATTTTTTAATAAATTATGCTACTTTTACAATAAATTATCATACATTTTTATTAACGAAACTTTACACAAATGAAAAAATTATTTTTTTTAACCTTAATTGGTGCTTTATGTGCATTAAATATACTACACGCCCAAAAAATTAAAAGAGAAGTAGTAGGCAAGTATTCTTACACACAATTACCCATTGATATTAGTTTAGCAAGTAGCAAAACATATAAAGTTGTTGGCCATGGCGATAATGTTGATAGCTACGAGAAAGATAAAATGAATAGTGCTATACGATTAACAGGTTTTGAAAAAAAAGACCGTGATGCTGAGGATGTTGATTTTATAATTAGTGTTGAAAAATATGCTGTAAAATTTACCGATTCTGAATCAAAATCTTACACAAAAGTTACAAAAAAAGATAACGTTGAAAAGAAAACAAAGTACTATTATTATGAATGCGAAGCCACATATAAGTATATATTAAAAATTAAAAAAGACGGTGGCGAGATATACAAAAAAGAGAGCTCGGGGAAAGAGACTATAGAAGGTAAAGAGAGCACATCAAGCAGTACTGCCTATAAAAATTTTAAAAGCAAAAGAAATGATTATATGCAAAATGTATCAAGTTCAAAATTGAAACCAATAAGCTCTACAATTAATGAAAAGTATTGTACTCTCATTAAATCAACAAGTTTACGATCGGCGCATTTAAAACCTAAAAAACACAAGTACGATGATTATGACAGTAGTTTTGAAGATATGAAACGAGGCTATTTAGTTTTGTTTAGTGATGAAAATGCCATTGATGAAGCAAAAGCCGATCTAACAAAGGCTATAGATGGGTTTACAACTTTATTAAAAGAATCGGATATTGAAAACAAAAAGGCTCGAATAAACAAAAAAATTACAGCTTTGCTGTACAACAACATAGGGCATTGCTATTTTTTAATGAAAGACTATGTGGCAGCCAGCAACAGCTATAGTCAAGCTATAACAATTCAAAAAACTTTTTTAGACACAAAATATCTTAAACAAAAATCGGATAATTTAAATAAGCGTGTTGAAGCAAACAAAGCTTTATAATATAATCATATTTTGTAAAAAAGCCCCAATATTAATAATACTGGGGCTTTTTTATTAGAATAAATTTACTTCTCAATTATTTCAATCGGGAAAGTATTCATTACCCTTCCAACTAATTTTTGAGTATTCGATTTTTTCTTTTTTTTAGTATTTATAGCTTTTGATATTACGCCTTGCCAAGCAAGCTTTTTGGTTGCTTTATCAAACACATCGCAAACCAGAGTACCTTTATAATATGCATTCTCTTTGTACGGAACTCCTGCATACGGTGATCCACCAGCATAGCCATAACCCATGCCCCAACCCCAAGTAGGTTGGTAAAAACCATATGGCCCATGCCCATAATACGTGTTGTACCTGTTTGTTGTAGAATTTTTATCGATAATAAGAAAAAGCGAAATTACAATATCGCCACCAATCTCCTTATGTGTTAAACCCCGTTGAGCCAACTCTTG
>CBDUWQ010000283.1:0-3792 GCA_965370965.1 uncultured Bacteroidales bacterium | reverse complement strand
AATATTAATGCAAGATATGATGATTATAAAATGAGTTTTCAAAAAAAATGTACACCAAAATACACCTTAGAATGGATTAATAACATTAAACAATTGCGATTATGGATAATAGAACAAATAAGAAAATAATTGATTATATAACTGCTGTTGCTGCAAATAATTATAGTTTGACAAAAGCATACTTGTTTGGGTCATATGCAAAAAAAACGGACAGAATTGATAGTGATATTGCGTTAATAATTGATAATTTGGATGATGAGGAACGATTTGATTTGCAGGTTCAATTAATGTTAATGGCATCTGATTTTGACATTAGAATTGAGCCACATCCTATATCTAATAAAGATTTTAACTACAATAATCCATTTGTTGCAGAAATATTAAAAACAGGTATAGAAATAAAACCACGATTACACAACAATAAATAAAAATAATAGAAGAGCAGTAGTAATTTCAAAAATATTGAGTTAATGTTTTTTTTGGCAACCTACTTTAGTATATTACCATTTAGATGGTAGTACGGCTTGATATTTAAAAGTTTTGTTAAACAATATATAATTATTACTTTAGCTGTATGACTCAACCGTTAATTTATACCGCACTTATTATTGACGATGAAAAGGCAAGCCAACAGGCTTTGGTTGACCAATTAGCCGAATATGCCGAAATAGATTTATTAGGAGTTGAAAATTGTGTTGATGAGGGTATTAGTGCTATTTTAAAACAAGAGCCTGATATACTTTTTCTTGATGTTGAAATGCCCGTTAAAAACGGTTTTGACCTTATACGCGAGCTACAGCAATATAATGTTTTACCAACTATAATTTTTACCACAGGGTATGAAAAATATGCAATTGAGGCCATAAAAAATTCTGCTTTCGACTTTTTACTTAAACCAATAAACCCATTAGAATTAAAAAAAGCTATTGTGCGGTTTAAGAAAAATGGCAAAATAAGTTCAACAAAAAACCAAACTCAAAAACTATTAAACTCATTTGAAAACCGTAACTCACTTCAAATTGACTTACGAACCGGGTTTTTAATAATTGAACAGAACGAACTGGTGTATTGTAAGGCCGAAGGAAATTATACAACGCTTTATTTAAATGATGGAAAAGAGGAGGTGGTTTGCTATAATTTAAAAAACATTGAAAACCAGTTGCCTTCCGATACATTTATTCGTTTAAACCGTTCGCATGTAATAAATACAGGGTTTTTAAAGAAAATTGACCTGAAAAACAGATATTGTGAAATTAAATGCAACGGAGAATATCACAAAATAAAACTTCCGGTTAAAATACTGAAGAAGTTGGTTTTGCCACAAATTTAATTGACTAATTATTATTTTGAAAGGATTAAAAATATATGAATTGCCCCGGTTTTAGCAAGGTATTATATATTGGATTGTTTTTAGCAGGTAATAATTGTTAGGTGCTAAGCGATTGTATTGGCAAACAATAAACTAATAACAGGTTAGAAATTAATCCATTAAGAAATCGCTAAGCACCTTAAAAAAAAGCTGATACCATTAAAGAATTATTGCAGTATTATTAAATTGAACCCAATGTTTAAGTTTACTAAAGAAATATGGCTTTTAAATATTGCAATAGCAACTCTGGCGTCTTTGCTAATTTACTTTATGTTTTTTTATGCTTTTAATAAATACCAACTTGAAATAGTTGAAACAACTTTAAAAAATGAATTTAGTAACAACTGGTGTTACGATATTGATTTAGATGGGAAATATGAGATAATTAATATTGATAAAACCTCATTACTGGAAAATCCAATGATTGTGATTTATGATGATGACAAAAGCGTTATAAATCAATGGAATTTTACAGGGAGTTGGTTAAATGATAGATTTGACTTTATTTTAGTTGATGATATTGAAGGGGATTCGGTTTGCGAGGTCATTTTTTTATATGAGGATAAAGGCGCGGTTTATTTATCATGGATAAATCCATCAATGCCTGAGTCCAAACCTTCAAAAATATACTTAGATTCATTAACTACCGATAATAACGGAAATTACAGCTTCTATAATTACATAAAAGCAAAAGATATTAATAATGATGGTATAAAAGAAATTGTTATTAGTTTGCGAGGCTATTTTTCACTTTACCCCCGGGCTACGTACATTTATAACTTAAAAAACAAAATCTTAAAAGTCACAAATACAATAGGTAATGGCTTGACAGCAGTAGAGAGTTTTGCCGATTTTACTAATGATAAAAATTTTGAATTTGCAGGTTGTTCTCGCGCTCCCGGCAATGTGCCCGATAATTCAAAGGTGCGGTATAGTGATTCAAGTTGTTGGCTTATGGTTTTTAACCATAATGCTGAATTTGTTTTTCCTCCAATTGAATATAAAGAGGTTTTCTCAACCCTAATGTCAGGGTTTATTAAAAAAAACGATTCTGTTTATAATTATTCATTGTTGGTTGATTATTCAAAACCCATAACAAAGTATCCTATTGAATTGCACGACTGTAACGGGAAATTACACTACTCTTTGCCAACCAATTTTGTGGGTAAAATAAACTACCTTACTGTTATAAATGATTCTCTGTTAATTTCTTCAAATACATACGAGGGTTCATACTCTGTTTTTAACCCATTCAATAAAAAAGTATTGCTGACAATTAACAAAAACTCAAAAAAACTTGTGTACTTACCTCAATACAACCAAAACCAAAGTAAATATTTTGCACACTGTTTTTATAATTACTCCAACAAAGAGCTATTGGTTTATAATAAGTATTTTAAAGATGCCTGCAGCCTACCAGTTGAATTAAATGAAAACAGGTATATATTTTTCAATATTAGGACATTCAACGGTAGGCAGTTTATTGAATTGCAAGATAAAAATAGATTTTACCTGATTGAGTATAAATTAAACCCAAATAGGTATTTTACTTTTTTAAAATTCTTTTTTATTTTTATACCACTATTCCTGTTGCTATTATTTATTTTAAATGTGCAAAAATATTATATACAAAAAAGTATGCTTCGCGAAAAAGAGTTGGTAGGGTTACAGTTAAAGTCGATAAAGAACCAGATTGAACCCCATTTTCTTTTTAATACCATTAATATGATTGGCAATGCTTTTCTTAAACAGAATAAAGAAACCGCCCAACAATACTTAACCAGTCTTTCCGGTTTACTATATACAGCCATCCAAAAATCGGATAGTTTTGCAACCACTTTAAAAGAAGAATTAGAATTTGTTGAAAATTATCTGGTGTTACAAAAAGTACGTTTTGAAGGTAATTTTAGTTTTGATATTTTTATGGCAGATGAGGTTGATTCTAATATTGAACTTCCCAATATGCTTATTCATTTGCATGTTGAAAACGCTATTAAACATGGTTTGTTCCACAAAAAAGATGGATTAGGATTGCTAAAGCTTCAGATTTCAAAAAACAGTAATACCACAATAATAGAGATTGAAGATAATGGAATTGGTAGAAAAATGGCAAAAGAGTTAAATCCAAATTCAACAAAAAAAGGCAGCCTTATTTCAGAACAAATCATAAGGCTCTACTCAAAAATAAACAGATTAAAAATTGAACAGCAAATAATTGATCTGTACGATGATTCGGGTTTGGCTTTGGGAACTAAAGTTCAAATTGAAATTCATTTGTAATAAAACTAATTGGTAGGTTCGTAGAGTTGCTGCCTAAAAAGCCACTAATTCACGCATGTTTAAAAAACTATAAATTCTACTTTACGACTTTATCCTGAATAATTCATAAACTTTTTGAAAAAGCAGTTAACATATTGATTATC
>CBDUWQ010000282.1:0-3819 GCA_965370965.1 uncultured Bacteroidales bacterium | reverse complement strand
TCAAATTGTTTTTTTTAAATATGAGTCCACTCCGAAAAGTGTCAGCGTTAATAATACAGCAAATATCAGAAAGTTTACAAGCATATAATCAATTAGTTATATAATCCACACCGACACTTGAACCACAATATTTAACTTTTTAAGACTTTTCAGAGTGTACTCAAATATTATAACTTTAATTAGTTTTATAGTCGTATTTAACCTCTTGCAAATCAAAATTAGCCTTTACAATTTTTTGCTTCAAGCTCTCTTTGTATTCTACAGTAGCTTTAAAAACTTCATGGCTGCCAACCGCCAATATTTGAGCCGACAATATTCCTGCATTTTGCGCTGCATTAACACCTACGGTAGCAACCGGAATACCCGGGGGCATCTGTAAAATAGAGAAAATCGAATCTAATCCGTCAAGTGTTGCATTAATTGGCACTCCAATAACCGGAATTGGTGTCATTGCTGCAATTACGCCGGGTAAATGGGCTGCCATGCCTGCCCCTGCAATTATAACTTTTATTCCTCGATCGGCGGCCCCTTTTGCAAAAACCTCAACCTGTTCAGGTGTGCGGTGTGCCGATAAAGCATTCATTTCAAAAGGTATTCTAAAATCGTTTAAAATTTTTGCAGCTTTTTCCATCACCGGTAAATCCGATGTGCTGCCCATAATAATGCTTACTTTTGGTTCCATTTTTTCTTCTTTTATTAATGCAATGCTATTTATTCTAAATATTTTTTAGCAAAATAAATTAAAATAAATTAATCAAACGCTATTTATTACAATTAATTGAAGCAAATATGTAAAAAATCATCATTATTTCATACACAGGATTGATTATTTTTTGCTTGAGAGTTCCACCTGCCCGAATAAGTCAGGTTTACCTTAAGGTGGGTTCGGTAAATGAAAGTAAATTTTAAATGGATGAAACTAATACTTAAAAATCTAAAATGAAAATCTATTACAGTTCCAAACTGGACCGCCGGCTTCTAGCCGGTAAAAATATGGAATATAATTAGTTGTTGAATATTTTACCGCCAAGGATGGCTGTGTTCCAACATGCACACTACGAAACTTCATGACGATTCCATTTTTAGTTATTTTCGTAATATGTAAAAAAAGCAGTCCTCTCAATTTTGCAGATACATTATCCAATAAAACAAAACATTTTTTTAAATTTGTTGAGGCGCATTAAGTGGGCGTAAAACAAATTTACTTTTTTGTGGTATTTTGAGCTTTTATGTTTAGTGGCTACAGAAAAGTTGTTCTATAAATTGAATATCAACTAATAAAAAATATTTTGAAGTGAAAGAGATTAAGGTATTAGACAAAAATTTTGAGGTAACAATTCCGGAAGAAAAAATTCAACAGGCAGTAAAGCTAATGGCTCAAAAAATGAATTCTGATTTGGCAGGAAAGGATGTAATTTTTTTAGGTATTTTAAATGGCTGTTTTATGTTTGCCGGCGATTTGTTTAAGCATATTGATTTGCCATGTCAAATAACATTTTTAAAACTGGCATCATATCAAGGCACAACATCATCGGGCACAGTAAAACGACTTATTGGTATTAATGAAGATATTGAAGGTAAAACAGTTGTAATTATTGAAGATATTATTGATACAGGAAATACACTTGAAAGTATTATTAAACAGCTTAAAGGCTATGAGCCAAATGAAATAAAAATAGCAACTTTGCTTTATAAACCTGAGGCATATGAAAAAAAGATACCTATTGATTATGTTGGATTTGAAATACCCGATAAATTTATATTAGGTTATGGACTTGATTATGATGGCTTTGGCAGAAATTTAAGTGATATTTATACAATTATTAAATAAACACCTCCACAATGTTTAACATAATTATATTTGGACCTCCCGGCTCCGGAAAAGGAACACAGTCGGAAAAAATTATTGAAAAATACAAACTTAAGCACTTATCAACAGGCGATTTGCTAAGGATTGAAAAGAGGTCGGGCTCCGAATTAGGGAAAAAAATTGCTGAGTTAATAAACCGTGGCGAACTGGTTTCTGATGAACTGGTTCAGAATATGGTTGAAGATTTTATTATGGCCAACCGGCATGAAAAAGGCTTTATTTTTGACGGTTTCCCAAGAACAGTTAGTCAAGCCGAGTGGCTTAGGGCAATGCTAAAAAAGGTTGACACAAAGATTAATATTATGCTTAATTTGGTTGTTGAGGAAGATGAGCTGAAAAAGAGACTGCTTGAACGTGGAAAAAGCTCAAACCGTGTTGATGACCAAAATGAAGAAATTATAAAAAATCGTATTCGGGTATATCACCAAAAAACAAAACCGGTAAAAGATTTTTTTGAACAGCTTGGCAAGTATCAACCTGTTGAAGGTATTGGTAGTTTGGATGAAGTTTTTGAACGTATCTGTAAGGTTATTGATTTGTGAATTTATAGTCTGTTTATAAATTTCATTTTTTTCGCCTGCCTACTACAGGTAGGTTACGCATCTTTTGGAAACAGTTATCCGCCGCGGCGGACTCCTTGATTTTTAATACTGCGAAACGACCAAAGGGAGTACATAAACATTTTTGAAAGTTTTTATTATTGTGAGTAAAGTCCTGCCCAACTAATTGTTCAGGTTTGCCTTAAGGCGGGCTCATTATTGTTGTTTTTTTATTAGCCTGAATTTTCTTGCAAATACTTTATATCAAAAATGGACATAAATGCCCCAAAACGTAAATTTGTAATTACCAACGACGGTTCTCATACTCTTTTTGTGCCCGGGCTTAACGAGCATTATCATTCAACTCATGGTGCTATTCAAGAGTCGGAGCATGTATTTATAAAAAGCGGGCTTAATTATATTATTGATGCGCTGCGTGAAAAAGACAAAGCTATTGACTGTATAAAAATTTTGGAGGTTGGGTTTGGAACCGGACTCAATGCAATGTTAACGTATCAACAATCAAAAAAAGTTAGTTATACTGCAATAGAGAAATATCCGTTAACCGTTGCAGAAATTGAAAAATTAAACCTTTCAAGCAAATTGGGCAATGGTTTAGATACTGTTTTTAAAAAAATGCATAATTGCAATTGGGGCATTTATGAAAATATTGGTTTAAATTTTAAAATAAAAAAAATAAAAACCGATTTGCTTGATTTTGTATCTGATGAAAAGTATAACATTATTTATTTTGATGCTTTTAGTCCCGATGTGCAACCTAAGTTATGGACTGAAAAGGTATTTTGCCAAATGTACAATTGTTTAAATACCGGTGGCATATTAGTTACCTACTCGGCCAAGGGGTTGGTAAAACAAAATTTAAGGGCGGCAGGGTTTACGGTTAAGCGGTTGCCCGGTCCGCCCGGCAAAAGGCATATGGTAAGGGCTTATTTTTAAAAAAGTTTAGGATAGCACTACTTCAATATCAAACATTTAAGATTGAAGTTGTACGATTTATGATTGTTGAAGTAATTAATTCAGGTTAAAGGGCAGTTGCCAACACACTCTATTACTTTAGCAAAGTTTTCGTGTTTTAATGAATAGTATGAATTTTTGCCATGGCGCTTTTTTACCAAAACACCCTTATCTTTTAAAATGCCCAAATGGTGTGAAGTGCTTGACTGCTCAATACCCAGTTTTCGATGGATTTCACCAACCGACAAATTCTCTTCATTTTCCAATAAATTTAAAATGGCAATGCGCATTGGGTGGGCAATGGCTTTAAGCATATTTGCAACACTTTCTAATTTATCTATATTTAACTCTTTAAAAACCATTATTGAAATATATATTTTGTTGTTACTAATCAGTTTACAAAGTAGCAATAATTTTCAAGGAGTTTAAAACTTT
>CBDUWQ010000281.1:0-3829 GCA_965370965.1 uncultured Bacteroidales bacterium | reverse complement strand
TAGGTCTGATTGCCTAAAACAGAACACATTATAAAAACACTTGCGGATATTAGGTATTAATAAAATAAAATTGTTTGATACCAATTTGGACGCCGTATTACACAAACATTGAGTTTTTTAATACACTTTTTCAGTGTTTTTTTACAACTTTGTTAAGATTAAGTTACTACATAATGCAGGTAAGTTTGTAATGTTATTATATTTGATGTTGAGCAATAAACAAACTAATGATATTTAACGGTATAGAGACAATTAAAGGTATGCTTCAAAGAGTTGGATTGAGTGCCTATTTTTTGGCTATTCCTTTAGCTGCGATAATTATTTTTTTACTACCAGCCATGTTCAATAAATACAAAGCTGAAATTTCATCGAAATACAGGTTGGGTCATAAAGCATCGCGAATTTATATTGATATTAACAATGATGGTTTTAGTGAGGTAGTACAAATTTCATTGCATCGTAACATTTCTACAAGTGTTATTTTTTTTAAACAAAATTTTTCCCAGTTTGATCAGGCTAATTTAAACGGTTTATATATTGAGAATCACAATTTATTAGTCGGTGATTTTGACAACAACAACAACAACAAAGAGGTTTATATTTTTACTTATGTTGACACACAATTATATATTAATAGCGTAGAAAGAGTTGGTTCGAAGCTTGTTTTAAAGCAAAAATTTGTAACAAATTTGAAATTATATCATGAAAAACAAGATTTAACAATTTATGGAGTTGGACTTGTTGATTTAAATGGAGATGGATATAAAGAGGTTATTTTTACAGTAATTGCTGGGTTTAAACTACAACCAAGGGCAATTTATGCGTGGGACAGTAAAAACGAGACTATAATTAAATCGCCAAAAAGCTATGCAGTTTTAAGCACGGTAGAAATTTGCGATATAGATAATGATAATATACCCGAATTATTGGCTCATACTTGGGCTCCTGGTAATACAAATCCCGATTTTCATAAACCATATAACGATCAAAGTGCCTGGCTAATGATTTTTGATAATGAATTAAACTATAAGTTCGAACCTATTGAATTTCCGGGGTTTACTTCACGCGCACATTCTTATATGATTAAAAATAAGAATAAAAACTACATCGCTGTTTATTGGAACAGGAAATTGGCTGGAAAAGAGTTGATTAAAACAAGTATTTACGATACAAAGCTTAATTTAATTACCGAGCGCAATTGGGATGTAAATAATATTGTGCCGGCAAATAGGTTGTTGGTTAATCACACAAAAAAAGGAGATATAATTTGGCATATTAAATCCGATTTGGGTATAGTAGAACAGTTAGATTTAAAAAGTTTAGAAACTATTAAAACATTTAATATTTATCCTCATCTATCTGGCGAACAGCTTTATGACATTGATAATGATGGGGAAAATGAAATATTGGTTTGGTCGAACGATAATACTAAACTGTAAAGTTTCACTACGTTGTCAAAGTTGTAATTTCCTTATATCTCAAAACTACCAGTCAAATGCTTTTTTTTAATTACATCTTGAACTGGCATACCGCTAATTTTACTCTCTAACCACGATATAATATCAAGATACAAAAACGGGCGTTTTTCATATTGGTCGTTTTGCAACTGCTTTAATTTATTTAGTAATTCTTTAAAGGCATTATCAAGTTTATTGGGAGGGATAGCCGGTAGCTTCCTTAAAAAAAACAGTACCTCTTTTTGGGCACGATGCAAGTCTTTCATTTTTGAAATAAAATGGTAGGCGTTTTTTACCAAGTATTCAATTAAATCAAAGTTGTTCATTTCAAAATGGGTAATAAGGTTTAGTATTCGTGCAAAGCACTGAATATCGGTTCGTAATTCAGTATCTTTATAATTAATAACAAGGTTTAAGTACTTAATTGTGTTTTTATAATCGCCACTGCCAAAATACAAACAGGCTATTTTATAATAAAATGACAATATATTATGATTGTCTATATAAATCTTGTTTTTATCTAAAAAGGCTACAATTTCCGGCACAAGCTTAACCCCTTCTGAAAAAGAGCCCTCCATAAAGTGCTTGTTAATAATATGGGTATAATAATATTGATAATATAAAAGTTCAACATTTTTGGTTAATACAATATTAGTTGACTGCTTAAACTGCCACAACTCATTTAAAACCTTTTTAAAGCGTATATAATCGCCGGTAAAGTAAAGCCCATCAAGCATATTGGCTATGCCCTTAATATACAGGTCGGTTTGTGCGGCAATGGCTTCGGGGTTTGTCCTAAAAAGCTCAACCCATTTTAGTGAGTGCCTGTAAACGTTTAAAAAATCTTGTGTAATTAAATAATACCAAACATGCGACTGGTACAGATTTAATTTCTCCATAAAACCCAATTTATCAAAGTTAAAAGGGGGCATATTTTCATGAAAATAGGTAGAAATATCTGTTTGGTCATCTTTGTTGCGCACGTATCCGTTTTTTAAATAAAATCCATATAATTTTATAGATAAATTTGAAAATGCACCTAACAATGTCAGCTTTATATTTAACGAGTCCGACTCTTTGGTCAGCTCATCAGCTTTAGTCTCAATACTGTGCGTAATATATTGCGACTCAATTAGTTTTTCAAACTCAATTGCCTCAAAATAAAGTAATTCCCTATGGTGTTTTAGTGCCAATTGTTTAGCTTTTTCTAAAGTAATTAAGCTTTGTCTGTAAAGAGCCTTATTGTACAAAATTTTGGCATTGTCAAGCTGTTGCCTAAGCATTATATCAATGTCGTTTTGTTGTGCTGTAAGCCTTAAGCTAATTAGTAGGTTTTTATTTAGGTTTGCTTTTAGGTTAGGCAGTTGCGCCGCCTTTAACTCTTGTGCCTTATTTATTATCTCGTTTTCGTCATAGGCTGCCTGCTTGTCAATAATATCAAATAGCGTTAAAAATTTTATGTTTTCGTTGTCGCTTAAGCGTTTTGCATATAACTTAAAATTCCTTTTTTCAGCTTTTGTGAGCGATTTTATAAGCTTAAATAAATCATCGGTTTGTTGCCTGGCCATTGTATAGTATTTACATTAAATTGTGTTTAAACTATTGATTTTCAACCAAAGTATAAATAATACTTATGTTTGAAAAGCGTAGCGCGGCAATTTATTAATTTTTTTATAGAAATGTAGCATTATATTTTTGCATCGTTAAAATAAACCTGTATTTATTATGCACAATACTAATTTTAAAAAGGCGGAAACTGTAAATTTTTCAACCATTAATTCAATAATGCGTGTTTTAAACAATGCATTGCAAAACAATCCTTTATTAGCCAATGAACTATTGCAATTTCTTGAAGATAAAAACATAAATGTACCCACTCTTTCGCAAAAGGAGCTAAGTGATCTTATACCGGTAAGTTATAACAATAAGAATTCAACTAAGCAAATGCAAAAATTAAAATGGTCATTTGAGGGTACTTGTGTTATTGATAATTTAATTTAAAACACTTAATATGGAAGCAGAAAAAATACACATATTTGATACTACATTACGTGATGGCGAACAAGTGCCTGGATGCCAGTTAAACACAATTGAAAAAATTGAGGTGGCAAAAGCATTAGAGGCTTTAGGCGTTGATATTATTGAGGCAGGGTTTCCAATATCAAGCCCCGGTGATTTTAATTCGATAGTTGAAGTGTCGAAAGCGGTAACAAACCCTATTATTTGTGCGCTAACAAGGGCAGTAAAAATGGATATTGAAGTGGCAGCCGATTCATTAAAATTTGCAAAGCGCGGCCGTATTCACACAGGTATTGGCACATCGTATTACCATATTCATTACAAGCTAAAAACTACCGAAGACGAAATTTTGC
>CBDUWQ010000280.1:0-3858 GCA_965370965.1 uncultured Bacteroidales bacterium | reverse complement strand
TAGCCCATAAAAAAAGTCCGGTTTTGCCGGACTTTTTTTATGGGCTATTTAAACTTTGTAATTTTCAATTATTTTAACCAAATCAACAGCAAGAGGTAAATTATTTTCTTTACACCCTTTTATACTATTTTTTACATGGGCAATTAGTTTCGAAATTTGGACTTCGGTGGTTTTTTCTTCAAAATTTTCAATAAGGGTAAAAGCCTCAAGCGATATTTCAAAACTCTCTTTTATTACTAAATCAATAAACAGTTCAAAACTATCAATGTAATTCAATCGCGATTGCCAACAAGATGAGACGAGCATTTTTAGGGTTGGTTTATCGGTAGTTGACTTTATTAGGTTTACTATTGTACTAGTTGATTTTTGAGTCCGT
Organism: uncultured Bacteroidales bacterium; assembly: GCA_965370965.1. GTDB lineage: Bacteria > Bacteroidota > Bacteroidia > Bacteroidales > SZUA-534 > GH45. Next base: position 3,482 of record CBDUWQ010000280.1, on the reverse strand, counting down.
AAGTCGCAAAACAGTCGATAAATAAGTTGATTAACTTCTTTATCCTCACTTTTGCTATAAAATTCAATTAGTGCATTTAGGTCACTGTCTTTACCTGTCTCACGTAAATCTTTTACTGCTTTTATAACTATATTTTTATCTTTTGAATATAGTTGTTCTTTAATGGTTGTTTTTTTATTTTCAGTCATTTAAAATTGTTTTTGCAAAAGTAAAAAAAAGTGATGTAATGTTTACAGTTTACCAAGTAAAAAGATTAATCTTTAATTTGTTGAAACCAATTTCATTGACACGACGATAGTTGCTTACGGACATTAAATTATTATAAAGTATAAATATAGCACCTACACATTAGGCAGATGTTTTCACATAAATAAATAGTACCAAAAATATATTTTATTATATTTGTCAACGATTTTTGGTGTTCCGTATTTAAGCGTTTTTAAATCGGAATGAAAAGGGAATCCTGTTAAAATCAGGAGCTATACCCGTAGCTGTAAGCCTTAAAGCAGCTTTTTTATCTTCGCCACTGCCTCGATATATCGGGATGGGAAGGTGTAAAAAAGTAAGGCAAGCCAGAAGACCTGCCATAAATCATCAATTTTCACAGCTTTCGGGAAAAAAGGCTCAGGGAACCTAACTGTTCTCCATTCTTTTCCGGTTGTAATGATTATTGAACCATTGGGGCAAGTTTGCCTTGATGTATCAATTATTAATTATTAAACTATATCACAATGAAAAAAAAATTATTTTTTGTTAAACTGCTTGTATTGGCAGTAGTGTTTAATGCAAATGCCCAAATTGGTTTTGAGGGTATGTTGCATGATTATCAAAATGGTTCAAACCTAAATGACGGTTTCCACTCTAAAAATTACACGTTTGTAAACTACTATAACCATGATTATGATTCGTGGTCGGGGTTTGCATATAGTAAAACAACCGATGTAACAACACCTAGTATTTCAAATCAATATTCGGCAATAGCAGGAAGCGGGAACAACCAAAGTGATAATTACCTCGTATCTTTTGTGTCGCCATGGGATGGTGCCGATTATATTGTGCTAGATACTGCAATGAGCTTAAACGGGTTTTATGTTACAAACAATACCTACGCATATTTAAGCATGCGCGATGGCGACAGCTATGCAAAAAAGTTTGGTGGCGATTCGGGAAATGATCCCGATTTTTTTGCATTAACAATTAAAGGGTATGATAATGGCGATTACTCCGATTCTGTGAATTTTTACCTTGCCGACTATCGTGATACTGATAATAGCAACGATTATATAATTAATGAATGGACATTTGTTGATTTATCATCATTGAATACGGTTGACAGCCTGACTTTTGAGTTAAGTTCAACTGATAATGGCGATTATGGAATGAATACACCTGCATATTTTTGTATTGATGATTTAACTGACGAAAACGATGTAGAAGCTAATTTTGAGGAGTTTGATTTTGATTTTTACAACGGCTCCGATTTGGCAGGAGGCTTTACAAGCGGGCAAGGGTATTTTTATAACTCTTATAACCTCAATTGGAACTCGTGGGCAGGTTTTGCATACTCGCGAAAAACCGATGTTACCACAGCAGGTTATACAAATCAATTTTCAGCAATAACAGGTCAAGGGCAAAATTTATCCGAAACTTATGCAGTTGGCAACGGTAGTCCTTCGGTAAAATTTGATAATACTTTCTCTGTTAGCTCAATTTGGATTACAAACAGTACATATGCATATTTAAGCATGCTCAACGGCGATGCTTTTGCCAAGCAGTTTGGCGGCGAATCGGGCAACGACCCCGACTGGTTTGTGCTTACAATTAAGGGATTTAACAATGGCATATATACCGACTCGGTTAACTTTTATATGGCCGATTTTAGGTTTGATGATAATACTGATGATTATATTATTAACGAATGGACAGAGATTGATTTAAGTCAATTGGGCAATGTTGACAGCCTTAATTTTTCGATGAATTCGTCAGATGTTGGCGATTATGGAATGAATACACCTGCATATTTTTGTTTAGATAATATTGAGGTTGCACCAGTATCTGTAATTGGTATAAGCTTAAATTCAAATATTAGGGTTTATCCTAATCCGGTTGTTGATTTACTTAATGTGATAAATGCTGATAATAGCACTATAAATATTTACAACCTTTCGGGAAAACTTGTTTATAGCAAAGCATCGTATCAAAATTATATGCAAATTGATTTGTCAAACTATATATGTGGTGTGTATTTTATTTCGGTACAATATAAAAATAAGGTTGAAACATATAAAATTGTGAAGCAGTAAGTAATATCAGCTTACCATCCTACGAGGGTTTGATTTAAAGTCTAAATTTTTTACTTTACCCTCGTAGGGTTTTAACCTGAATTATGCATAATATAGGTTAAGTTTTGTCATAGTAATATGGGTAAAATTATTTCTTTTTGTTCTCAGCGTCCTTTGCGGTAAAAATATTTAAACAATGAAATCAATTCTATTTATAGTAAGTTTAATTGTAACAAATTTTGCTTATGCACAATATGCCCCGGGGGCAGGACAAGCTGGCAGTACTGCCATATACAAGGATAGCTCTATAATAGTAGGCTGGGCAAATAGCTGCTCTGTTTTAAGGGGATACATAAATATTGAAGACACTACCCAAACATTTACGCAAGACAATATAACATTGAACAGAGCATTTTTTGGCGAAAGTGATGATGCCATTGGTGTGGCTAAAGGTAGCATGGATGTTGTTTCGCTGGGCGATGGGGGTAGTGCAGTACTGTCATTTAACAAACCTATTTATAATGGAGAGGGACCCGATTTTGTTGTATTTGAAAATGGCATGAAATCGCAGGCTCCGCCATATAACTATTTTTTAGAGCTTGCTTTTGTCGAGGTTAGCACAAATGGTGTCGATTATGTTCGTTTTCCATCGGTTTCGTTAACCCAAACAAACAGCCAAGTGGCAGGATTTGGGCAGTTAAACCCAACAAAAATTTATAATTTGGCAGGTAAGTACGAAGCATGTTATGGTACCCCTTTTGATTTAAACGATATTGCCGATTCTGCTAATATAAACATCGATAGCATACTTTTTGTGAAAATTATTGATGTTGTTGGTAGTGTGAACCCCGAATATGCAGGTTACGACAGTCAAGGGAATATAATTAACGACCCTTTTACAACCCCTTATTGGACAGGAGGGTTTGACCTTGATGCGGTTGGTGTAATAAACCAAAAAATGATAAATCTGGTTGCTTTAATTAACAATGCTAAAAAAGTTAGTATTTACCCAAACCCTACAAGCTCACATGTTAACTTGCAATATAACAGCAATAATATAACAGTTAAAAATATTGAAGTTTATGATGCTACCGGAAAAAAAATATGCCATTATACTGTTGTAGATATGGGTTGTACTACTATTTTAGATATAAGCAGTTTAAAACGAGTTATTTATATTCTTAAAATAAGTATTAATGA
>CBDUWQ010000279.1:0-3862 GCA_965370965.1 uncultured Bacteroidales bacterium | reverse complement strand
AATTACTATCAGCTTTTAAAAAAATTAGTTAGAACTTGGTATTAGTTAAAAAAAATCTGTTTGTTTCGCTTAACAATATTACAAAAAAAAAAAAAAACGCATAACCAAATTTTTGTTAAAATTAATATGTGTTTGTTAACATAAATATAAATTGTTGCATTGTTAAATGGCTAAATTGCCGTAGGTTTTTTGATTTCTAATATCTGCAAATAGCAAGCCAAGTACTTGTTAGTGAGGGCGTGAATACAAAATATAGTTTTCATCCTTATATCATCTGTTTGTAATTTATTTTCAATTGTTAGACTCTCCTGAGTGAGTTTAATAATTTAACAATCATAGGCGTTTCATGTACTAACCTGTATATCTAGTATTTATACTCTAACTTGCAGATTTAAGATACAATCATACGGCAGCATGGGTTATCGAATCAAAACATCCAGAGTTTTCTCATTGTTAATTAATATAATTACTTTTATGGCATAAAAATATAATAATATGTTAGTATCGATGACGGGCTTTGGAAAAGCCACCTGCGAGTTAGAAAATAAAAAGCTTACTATTGAAATAAAAAGTTTAAACAGTAAGCAACTTGATATTTATTCAAGAATACCGGGTTTTTACCGCGAAAAAGAGATTGAGGTACGTAACCTTATTTCTAAAAAATTAATGCGGGGCAAGGTTGAATTTAACCTGTTTGCCGAGATATCGAGCGTTGAAAATGGCTCAATGGTAAATACCGATTTGGTAAAAGCATATTATAAACAACTTTCAAAACTATCGGATGAGTTAAATATTGAAAGTAAAAATGAGCTTTTGCAAATAATAATGCGCTTGCCTGATACGATGAAAACCCAACGCGAAGAGCTTAACGAAGACGAATGGCAATACATATCGCAAAGCATTCAGATTGCCATTGATGATTTGGTGAAATTTAGAGAGCAAGAGGGCGTTACCCTGCAAAAAGATATTTCAGAACGCATTGCAAATATTCAAGATTTGTTAAAACAGGTTGACCCACTTGAGAAACAACGCATTGAAAGGGTTAAGGTACGGCTGCGCAATAGTTTAAAAGAGCTGAGCGAAAAAACAGAATACGACGAAAACCGTTTTGAGCAGGAGTTGATCTTTTATCTTGAAAAATTGGATATTACTGAAGAAAAAGTTAGGCTTGCACACCATTGTGAATACTTTTTACAAACAATTGATTTAAATGAACCTGTGGGAAAAAAACTTGGTTTTATTTCGCAAGAAATTGGCAGAGAGATTAATACTTTGGGCTCAAAAGCAAACCATAGTGATATGCAAAAGCTGGTTATTCTTATGAAAGATGAACTGGAAAAAATAAAAGAGCAATTGCTAAATGTTTTATAGTCCAATATTTTTTATCCACATATTACACGAACCCGCCTGCCTATGGCATTAGGGCAGGATAACACGAATTATAATATCACTTAAAAATATATAAGTTAGTATTTACAGCAACAAAAATATGACAGGTAAACTTATTATATTTTCAGCACCATCGGGTACAGGTAAAACTACTATTGTTAAGCATCTGTTAAACAAAGGTTTTAACCTTGAATTCTCAATATCGGCATGTAACCGCACACCACGTAATAACGAGGTTCACAAAAAAGACTACTACTTTTTAACCACCGAGGATTTTAAACAAAAAATTGCTAAAAATGAATTTATTGAATGGGAAGAGGTGTATAAAGACCGTTTTTACGGAACACTAAAAAGTGAGGTGCATCGCATTTGGGATAAAGGCAACCACGTGATTTTTGATGTTGATGTGGTTGGCGGCTTAAACATTAAAAAACAGTATGGCGGAAAAGCTTTGGCAATTTTTGTAATGCCACCATCAATTGAGGTTTTGAACAAAAGACTTACCAAACGCGGAACTGACAGCAAAATAGAAATTGAAAAACGGTTGGCTAAAGCTGAAGAAGAGATGAGATACGCTACACAATTTGATAAAGTGATTTTAAACGATGAACTTTTTTTAGCTAAAAATGAGGCGGAAAAACTGTTGAGGGGGTTTTTGAAGAAGATTGAAGGAGATTGAGGGAGATTGATTAAAAAAGATTGATTTTGATTAAAGGATGTAGCATTTTAATAACTTATATATGATCGGTTTATATTTTGGTTCGTTTAACCCTATACACATTGGGCATTTGGCAATTGCAAACTACTTTGTTGAATATGCCAACCTAAATGAGCTATGGTTTGTTGTAAGCCCGCAAAACCCGTTAAAGAAAAAAAGCTCGCTTTTACCCGATTATCAAAGACTTGAACTGGTAAACCACGCTATAAACGATTATCATAAATTTAAGGCTTCGAATATTGAGTTTAACCTGCCACAACCCTCATATACAACCAATACCTTAGCGCATATTGACGAAAAATACCCCAACAGGGAATTTGCCCTGATAATTGGAGAAGACAACCTTTCATCATTCCATAAATGGAGAAACTATGAGCACATACTAAATAATAAAAAAATATTGGTTTACCCCCGCCCCAACTGCAAAAAAACCACATTTCACAACCACCCCAATGTGCAACTTTTAGACGCACCCCTTATGGAGATTTCATCAAGCTTTATTCGTAATGCCATTAAGCAACGCAAAGATATCCGCTTTTTTATGCCTGAAAAAGTTTGGGAATATATTGACGAGATGAATTTTTATAAAGAATAACTGGATTTTTTTAACCGATGAGAACACAGAGTTTTACGCAAGTCACGGTGTGAATTATTAATTAGTGCTTGCCCGAAAACTATTAATTTTTACGAAATGGAATATTTTGGACCTGCCTGTGTTTTGGCAGACAGGTGAGATTTTTATTTTTTGAGATTTGTCGATGCCTTTGTATCAACGAATTGAAAAAAGTAAAAATATCGCCAAAAGAAACATTTATAATTTTATAGAATTTTCGTGCAAGCACTAATTATAACCTAAATTGTATCAATATGGCTTATGCTGAGATTTCAATACCTGTCTTTTTAATCTCGACAACAAAAGGATTTTCCGAATAAAAGTCATCATGAGATATTGGATGTGGCTCAATCCTTGAATCTATTTGTGATGCCAATAACATTAACTGTACTTGAATATCAAAACGAGCTGATTCATCCAAATCACTAAAAATCAATGCAAGGTCTATATCACTATCTACTGTTGATTTGCCTTTAGCATAAGAGCCAAATAAATATGCAGTCTCAATATCCGAATATCTCTCTTTAATTAAAGTAAGGTATTTTGCTATTGAGCTATCAACTTTTTTATCCATAATCTTAAATCTTTTAATTTACCAATCCATTCATATGTATAATTAGGGGTGCAACGTTGTTTGAAACTCATTTTGTAATCATCATATCTAGCATTAATATTAAATGCCGTTACAGTAATAAGTTGCTCTTTTCTATTATCTGTCAGTTTTAAATCACTTTTTTCTGCTAATCTCAATAAATTATGAATTAATGGTGGATAATCCGATTTCACATGAATAAAAAGTGCTTTTAACAATTTCTCAATCATCAAATGTCCAATGAACAATGACCAACTGTATCTTTTAGAATCAAACATTACAATCATAGTATCAAAATCATCATTTGAACCATCAATCCAATATTCAATCATTTTTTCTTTATTGAAAGCTTTATTATCCATTGAAGCAAAGGTACAAAAAAACAACAAATACAAAGACTCGCTTATAATAACAGTTCGTTATATTCCTGTAAGTAGTTGACTGTCAGTTAATTTAGATGCGATTGTTTTTGCGCACAAGCTACTGATTATCAACGATGTAGTTTTAATCTCATTACCTGTCTGGCCGACAAGGCAGGCTCATATCTCAG
>CBDUWQ010000278.1:0-3878 GCA_965370965.1 uncultured Bacteroidales bacterium | reverse complement strand
GTTTCCGATGCCTTACAGCTACATCAAACTAAACGCATGAATTATTCAGGTTACAAGATTTTCCATTTTATATTGTTTTATTTTTATTTTATTCAGCTGTCTGTAAAACAAATTGTTCCTGACATTTCCCAGATACATCTTTATACATTATATTTATTTGCTTTAATACTGTTTAATTATCTTGAACATCATAAATAACATCTATTTCTGTAATTCCTAATTTGCCATAAAGAGCATCAATATGCGCCGTATGAGGTGCAAAAATTATAACTCTCTTTTTAATATCCGGTAAATTGCCAATTGTTCTCCAGCCAAGTATTTGCAATATTTTTACAAAAAGTGTTGTCATTTTTTAGTGTATCAATAATTTGGCGTATTGTCTTTGACAATATTAAACATCTTTATAATTGCACGGATACTGTTTTTTAGTTAGTTTTGGATAAAAAAATTACTTTGCCAACCCCCTTGTCAGTATAGCCAATAGTCCATCTAAATGAGGTGCATATTTTGCATATTTATTTTGTAAATAAAAAGGAATTTCAAAACCTTTTAAAACCATAATAAGCATATCTAATAATACATCAATATCTTTAACTTTTATAAATTCTCCTTTATCAACACCCTCTAATATTATCTTTTTTAAACTACTCTCTTCCCATTCATCTAACTCTGTTCTTAATTCATCTATAAAATCAAAATGCTCAAAAAAATCTGCTTTCAAAATTTCATGGTAGTTTGCTGCATTATTTAGCACTTCCATTCTTGTAATAAAATACTGTTTAAATTTTTCAGAAGCAGACAAATCCGAGTTATCAATAATAGCTGACAATTTAGCTTTAAGAATTATCACTTCATTAATCACAACTGCTGTAAACAGTTTTTCTTTATTGGCAAAATGATAATATAGTGAGCCTTTTGCTTTTCTTGCAATCTTGGCAATCTCATCCATTGATGTTTTATGAAATCCAAATCGGCTAAACAAGTTGTTAGCAACATTTAAAATTTTATCTCTAGTATCGTCAACTGCCATATTATTATTTTTGTGCTTTTTGACTATTTTCGTTTATGCGTACAAAGAAATGTATTTTTTTTACTAATAACAAAATTTATTTATCCTTTTAACCTATTTAACTTCTGCATTTTGCAAGTAATACAAACAATTGTTATTTTTTTCATTTGTAAGCTTAATTACTTTAGCTCTATAAACTTATATACTCTCATTCCCCCATTTATTGGCAATTTCGTTTAAAATTTGTACAATAACCTCCGGGTTTTTTTCGGTTACTAACCTAATACGGGTGCTTTTAAAATTATATAGTCCTTTAAAATAGTTTGAAAAATGCTGGCGCATTTCAAAAACCCCTGTTATATCGCCTTTTTGCTCAAGTGAATATTTTAAATGTCTTTTTGCCAACTCTACTTTTTCGGCAACTGTAATTGGCTGTAACAGCCTGCCAGTTTGCAAGTAGTGTTTAATCTCCTTAAAAAGCCACGGTTTACCTATGGCCCCACGTCCAACCATAATGGCATCAACACCATAATTATCAAACATTTGTTTGGCAATTTCGGGTGTGGTAACATCGCCATTACCAATAATAGGTATTTTAATATTGGGGTTGTTTTTTACCTGTCCAATTAAAGTCCAGTCGGCCTCGCCCTTATACATTTGCTTACGTGTACGCCCATGTATTGTAAGTGCCGCAATGCCGCAATCTTGCAGTTGTGTGGCAAGCTCAACAATGGGCTTGCTGGTTTCGTCCCAGCCAAGACGGGTTTTTACGGTTACCGGAATATTAACTGCATTTACAACTTTGCGCGTAATTTCGAGCATTAAGGGAATATTTTGCAATAACCCTGCGCCTGCACCTTTACCTGCAATTTTTTTTACCGGGCAGCCGAAGTTAAGGTCAATTAAGTTCGGCATAGCCTCTTCGCACCTTATGGCAGCCTCAACCATTGCATCGGGATTTTTGCCATAAATTTGAATACCAACCGGACGTTCATAATCGGCAATATCAAGCTTTTTCAAACTTTTATCAGCATCTCTAATCAAACCTTCTGAAGAAATAAATTCGGTGTACATCATATCGGCACCATACTCCTTGCATAACCGGCGAAACGATGGATCGCTGATATCCTCCATTGGTGCAAAAAATACAGGCTGTTTACCAAGTTCAATATTTCCTATTTTCATTTTTTCATAATTTTGAAAAACATTAAGGCATTAAAAAAATTAAGCTTTATCTATTTATAATTGGTATTACCACAAAGACCGCAGAGGGACACTGAGAAAATATTTTAATCATGCTGCCTTTTAGGCAACAAATATCTAAATATTTATTAAAGTCCTCAAAATAATTGGGCCAGGCTATTAGCTGTTTTATAATAATTTTTTCAGTACAAAAGTATAATTATTTTTTTGTTGCCTAAAAGGCAGCATTATAATAAAATCGTTATTTTTACACCATGGCAACAAAAATTATTTTATATACCGATGGTGCAGCACGAGGCAACCCCGGTCCGGGAGGATGTGGAACGGTATTAATATCGGGGCAGCACCGTAAAGAGATTTCGGAAGGTTACCGACTAACCACCAACAACCGCATGGAGCTATTGGCCGTAATTGTTGGGTTAGAGTCGCTAAAACACCACAATTGCGATGTTACCGTATTTTCCGACTCAAAATATGTAATTGATTCGGTTGAAAAAGGTTGGGTGTTTGGCTGGGAGAAAAAAGGCTTTAAAAAGAAAAAAAATCCTGACCTGTGGAGACGGTTTTTGGTAATTTATCCTAAGCACAATATAAAATTTAAATGGGTTCCCGGTCATGCCGGAATACCTGAAAATGAACGGTGCGACCAATTAGCTGTTGAGGCATCACATAATCCAAATTTATTTATTGACGAAGGATATGAAGCAGGAGATAACGAAAAGACAATGTTTTGAACTTAAATTGAGGTTTTTGTATTATTTTTATAAGTTGCAATAATCAATTATAACATGGAGATAAAAAAGCAATTTTCATCACAACTATATTGGGATGTTGATATTGAAAAAATTGACATTGATAAGCACAAGCGTTGGTTTATACAAAGAGTTTTAGAGTATGGACTAACTAAAGATTGGAAGTTATTATTAAAATATTACAAAATAAAAGAGATAGCTGAAATAAGTATGAATATTAAAAGCCTTGATATTAAATCGGCAAATTTAGTTTCGCTTTTATCAGGAGTCCCATTAAATAGTTATATTGCAAATGCATAAAATAGCCTTATTTGCTTCAGGTTCGGGAACCAATGTTGAGAATATTACCAATTATTTTAATAATAATAATAGTATTGAAATTGCTTTGGTACTGTCAAATAAAAAGGATGCTTACGTTTTAGAGCGGGCAAAAAAATTGAATATTCCATCTTTGGTTTTTAACCGTAACCAATTTTACAATAGCACTAATGTGGTTAACTATTTAATTGATAATAATATTGATTACATAGTGCTTGCAGGTTTTTTGTGGCTTATTCCGAGCAATTTGATTGAGGCATTTCCAAAAAAAATAATCAATATACATCCTGCACTCCTGCCAAAATACGGTGGCAAAGGAATGTATGGCAGCAAGGTGCACGAATCTGTTGTTGCAAATAACGAAAAGCAGAGCGGCATTACCATACATTTTGTAAATGAAAAATATGACGATGGAAATATTATTTTTCAAGAAACATGCAATGTTTTACCAAACGATAGCCCTAATGATGTTGCCAAAAAAGTACACACCCTTGAGTATAAATACTATCCTAAAATTATTGAAAAATTGATTTTGGGTTTATAGCCTGAATAATTCATAAACTTTTTGAAAAAGCAATTAACATATTGATTATCAC
>CBDUWQ010000277.1:0-3912 GCA_965370965.1 uncultured Bacteroidales bacterium | reverse complement strand
TTTCCGATGCCTTACAGCTACATCAAACTAAACGCATGAATTATTCAGGTTAGGTCGGTAACTTTTTATTTCTCGGACAAGTATTGTTAAGTAATTTTCATTCAAACCACTCTGTATTGAAAAATCTTGTAGTTTTTTCTTGTTCTTTAGTATTTTCAGTAATTCGTCTAAATTCTTAACAGTCTGGTTTTTTAGGATGTCAAAATTTTTGTTGATATCCTCTTTTAAAATCATTCTACTTGGAAGTAAATCGGCTGATTTCAAAATTTCCTTGTATTTGTCAGTACTTATTTTTTCTAAATCAATATAATATCCCATTTCATTTTTCCTTATATAAAACTTTGGTCTTTCCCGTATGACGCACAACTTGTAAACATCAGGAATTCCCAAAATAGATATCTATTGCTTCAATATTATTATTATTAGTTATATCCTTAGCCTCCGGTGTAAATAAATAATCAACTTTACTTTTATAATGCTCGGTTATTTTACCACGCACCATTTTTAATGTACTGTTAATCATTTTATTTTGTTCGGTAAAAGGTTCTTCAACAATACCTATAGCAGCAGGCAACCAGCGTTCAGGAAATTCGCCTTCAAACTTACCTCCCTTTTTATATTGGTTTATCTCTTGTTGAATTATGCGCAAAGCCTCCTCTTTTGCTTCTATTGAACCAACATCCAAGCTTTTATCGGCAATAGCCTTTTTAAGAGCCTCTTTATTTGGAGCTATCAAACCTATAGTATAAGGATCTTGATTATTATGCAACATCACATGCTCAATAAACAACGATTTTGCCACCAACATCTCCTCAATTGATTCGGGCGAATATTTTTCACCATCAGAGCTTATCAACAAGCTTTTAAAACGACCCAACACATATAAAAAACCATCTTTATCAACATAACCAAGGTCTCCTGTATGCAGCCATCCGTTTTTAATAGTTTCGGCAGTAGTTTTTTTATTACGCCAATAGCCCTGCATAACGTTTTCACCTTTTATGGTTATCTCTCCTTTTTCGCCTAAAGGCAGCTCATTTCCATCATCATCAAGTATTTTAAGCTCCATTGGCGTGGCCAAATAACCGCTTGAACCTAATTTATGTTTTTTTAATGAATTTGATGATATAACCGGAGTAGCTTCCGACAGACCATACCCTTGCAACATAGGAATACCAATGGCATAAAAAAAGCGTTGCAACTCTATATCAAGCAATGCTCCCCCTCCTATAAAAAACTTAAGGTCGCCACCAAAAACATTACGCACTTTGCTAAACAATATTTTATCAAAGAGTTTAACCAAAGGTTTTCTTAAGGCATTTAAACCTTTTCCTTTATCAAAACCAATTTTATTGTATTTATAAGCTACTTTAAGTGCATATTTGAACAAATTATCGGTAAACTTTCCTTTTTCGGCAATTCCTTTCTCAATGTTCTTTTTAAAGTTTTTAGCCAATGCCGGAACACTTAATAACAAATCGGGTTTAATCTCTTTAATATTAACAGGTATATTTTTAAGGGTTTGCATAAGTGTATCACCCATTTGAACAAAACCCATTGATGCACCATTTGCCATAATACTGTAAATTCCTGCAACATGTGCAAAACAGTGGTCTAATGGCAGTATCAACAATGTTTTATATGTTTGCGGTATTGTTACCAACGACTTTGTTTGTTCAACATTTGCCGTATAATTACGATGCGATAACACTACACCCTTAGGGTCGGCTGTTGTACCCGATGTATAAGTAATATTTGCATAATCGTTGCCTTTAACATTTGCTTTTGCCGTGTTTACAGCATTTGGGTTTGCTTTATTATACTCAACACCTAAATCATATACTTTTGACCACTCCAACTCTTTGTTATTGCAGTTATCTTTACCGTCAATATAAATAACCTTTTCGAGTTCAGGAAGTTCTGCTTTTATAGACTCAACTTTCTCGGCTTGCCTTTTTGATACAATAATCATTCGGGTACCTGAATGTTCTAACCTGAATTTTACTTCGGTGGCTTCAAGCTTAATTGATAAGGGAACATTTATTGCCCCAATATAAAGCATTGCCAGTTCACTATAAACCCAGTCGTTTCTACCCTCAGACAATAATGCCAGCCTGTCGCCTTTTTTTATGCCAAGACTCAACAGCCCTGCTGCATAGTTTTCAATTTTATCCTTTGCCTCCTGATAAGAAGTACTTTCATATTTATCTGATATTTTCTCCATTAACAATGGATTGCTCGGATACTTCTCTACATTCTCCTCAAATAGTTGAACTATTGTTTTCATACCTAAAAGATTTTTATTACCCTTTTAATTGATTAGCTCAAAAATAGTAAAAAATAGGTTTAATGCAATTAATTAGATGTTAGACTTTAGACACAAGACTGTTAGACTTTAAAAACAAATTCTCTGCGTCTTTGCACTACTGCTGTAAATTAAGCAATCATTCTGAATTTTATATGTTATGAGCTATGTAGGAAGATGTAAGCAGTTAGTTTACAGCATCTTAAAAAGAATCATGATTTGAGAACAGCGTGTAGTTTTTATAACTTATTAATCAACAAGTTTATATGCTATTTAAGTTTTTTATTAAACCAACTCATTATGCTTTTTTTAACAGTTCGATAGTAAAAGAGGAACAACAAAAGCTGATAAAACTTGATGCGGTGAGGTGTAAAATGCATCTCATTGGTGAATTGTAACACTTTGATATTTAGAATTGTATAAATTATGGTAAATTATCATTTTTTTCGTTCTACTTTTTACTGGATTTCTAATCCTGAAAGGATTAAATAAAAATAATCCCGAGCTTAAATTTGTCTATGAGATTTGATAAAGTTGAAAATTTTAACAGAAATTCGAATTTCTGAAAAAATAATGTTAAATTGCTCTATTATTAACATGAATTTATTGCAATAGTCCCTTGAATTCAAAAAAGACAGTAGGTTATATATAAAATATTAGCAATGTTAATCATAAGCTTTAATCTGATTTCAAGTCAGGTACAAGAATGCATTAATTGAAACTGCAACAACTTGGAATGTGGCAAAACAAATTGCAGAAAGAAATGGTGGTTATCTTGTAATTATTGATAATTATGAAGAAAATCAATTTGTGTTTGATACTTATAGAACTACATTTGAGACTGGTAGTGACATATTATGTTAGGATTATCTGATTTAGAAAACGAAGGATTTTTTACATGGATAAATGTAGAAGTTCCTACTTATTTAAATTGGGCTGAAGGAGAGCCAAATAATGATACTGCTGGGATGGCAGTTGATCAAGATTGTGCTCATATGCTAATAGATGGAACCTGAAATGATACATGGTATAATATTTATTGTTTTGCAGTCGTGGAATTTGATAACTAAAATAAAAGTGGAGCCCAGAACCCACTCTAATAAACGGAGAAGTGCTGAAAAGCCTTATGAGTATGAAAATTATTAATATTTGACAAAATGAAACAGACAAACTTAAAATCATTAATCACAGGTATTGGTATAATTATTTTAATTGGACTAATTCCTGAATATTCAAATGCACAAAAAGTAACTAAACTGTTTGAAAAAGGAAAATACGACAAAGCAAAAGAATATTGTGAAAAGCAAGAAGGAGAGAAACAACAAAATTGTTATAAAGAATTAGCTGATGCCTATTTTGGAAAAAAAGATTATAAAAAAGCAAGTGAACTCTACGAAAATATAGCTAATACCTATTTTGAAAAAGCTTTTTATGAAAAAGCGAGTGAATTATATGAGAAAGCTTTTTTTAATAATAAAGAAAAACTAAATGAAAAGTATATAAAAATAGCTCAGCTTTACATTGAGGTAAGTAATTATGATAAAGCCGATGGATATTACCTTAAATCCGCAAGTAAATAACTAAAGTACTAAAATAGATTATTTTGT
>CBDUWQ010000276.1:0-3950 GCA_965370965.1 uncultured Bacteroidales bacterium | reverse complement strand
TAATCAATATGTTAACTGCTTTTTCAAAAAGTTTATGAATTATTCAGGTTAGATAAATACAATTGCGTAATGCACAAAATTTTTAATCCCGTTATACCAGTAATTTTGATTTTAAAATGGTATTACATGCACATCTATTAATATTTCCATAACAAATAAAACAAAATTTATTGAATAGCTTTTTAAAAAAATATCATAAATGGCTGGGTATAGTACTTACCCTTTTTATTATTCTTTTCTCTTTATCAGGAATTGTATTGAACCATCGTGAAACATTTTCAAAATTTAATGTTAAACGTAGTATTTTACCCCAAAAGTATCAATATACAAATTGGAATAATGCCGGCGTTAAATCGACACTTAAAATAGGTTACGATAGTGTTTTAGTTTATGGTAATATAGGTATTTGGCTTACCGACTCAACATTTACAACATTTACTGATTTTAATGCAGGCTTTGCAAATGGTATAGACAACCGTAAAGTAGCCAAAATTTTAAAAACCACTAAAAACGAGCTTTTTGCGGCAACATTTTTCGGTTTATACCAATTTAACTTTACTAAAAATAGATGGATAAAAAACGAATTGCCTGTTTATGAAAAAAGGGTTGTTGATTTACTTGAAAAAAACGATACTTTATATGTAATGACCCGATCGTTTCTTTTAAAAACAACCAATTACCACCATTTTGAGCAGGTAATAATTCCACAACCTGAGTTTTACGATAATAAAATAAGTCTTTTTAAAACACTATGGGTAATTCATAGTGGCGAAATTTATGGCAGCATAGGTAAAATATTTGTTGACGTAGTTGGTGTTATATTTATATTTTTAAGTATAACCGGCTTAATTTTTTTTATTAATGGCTACCGAATTAAAAAACGCCGAAAATACAGCAAAGAATTTAACAAAATTAAGGGAATAAACAGTTGGAATTTAAGGTGGCATAATAAAGTAGGATGGATTACTTTGATAGTCTTAATTATTACCACGCTAACTGGTATGTTTTTGCGCCCCCCTTTGCTAATTACTATTGGAAATGTACGCGTTAATAAAATTCCATATACCGAATTAGCTACCCCAAATCCATGGTTTGATATTTTGCGACGAATTGTATATGACGATGAAAACAATCGGTTTATAATTGCTTCAATGAACGGTTTTTTTTATTCTGACGATAATTTTCAATCAAAGTTAAAAAAGTTTGAAGTACAACCACCTGCCAGTATGATGGGCGTAACAGTTTTATACAAAACAAAACCCAATACTTGGATGGTAGGCTCATTTATGGGATTATTTGAATGGAACCCTAAAACCGGCTATATTTTTGATTACATAAAAAAAGAACCCTATAAACCTCAACAAAATGATGGCCGCCCTATTGGCGACTTTAAAATAACAGGGTTTTCAACCGATTTCAACAATCAAGAGATAATTTTTGATTATGATTTTGGAGCAATAAATATATCGGGTAATAGCCTTTTTACGCCAATGCCCAACAATATTATTAGTAATTCACCACTATCATTATGGAATTTAGCCCTTGAGGTACATACAGCAAGAATATACGGTTCGGCTATTGGCGGTTTTTATATTCTTATTATCCCGTTAGTTGGATTTGTATTGTTATTTATATTGATATCGGGCTTTGTGGTTTGGTTAAAAGACCATAAAAACAGAGAAAAACTTTTTGAAACTAATAATGAAATATTAAATAATTATACAATGAAAAATAAAAAATATACAGTAAGCCACGAGTGTATTTCATGTCGGGCTTGCGTTGAGGTGGCGGGTAATAATTTTGAGATGAATAGTAACAAAAAGGCTTATCTTAAAAAACAGCCCGAGAATGAAAATGAAGAGAGCCTGTGCAACGAGGCTATTGAAGTTTGCCCTGTAGATGCAATATCATTAATAGACAATGAGCAGCAGGTTAATATTATGCCGATTTTATCAAAATCGAACATAAAGGAGACATTGGATAAATACCCTGATTTAAAAGATGTTTTGTCTGATTTATCGCCAAAATTTAAGCGTATGCAAAACCCTGCTTTGTATAATACATTGGCACGCTTTGCCTCTTTTGCCGATGCTGCCAAGATAACCGGTTTATCGGTTTGTGAAATTTTGCATGTAATAAACAGGCATCTCGGGGTTGAGGATAAACTTATTAAAAGCATGCCCGAATGTATGAAAACTGATGAAAGTGCAAAAAAAGCAACAAGTGTTGAAATAAGTTGGGATGAGAGTACCGAGCGCTATATTTATAATGAGGATAGCTTGCCCGAAATAATTGGCAAAGTATCAAATTTACAACCTCAGCAAAATTTGGTTGTAATTTCAGTGCAAAACCCAATTGAATTGTTGAATGTTTCGCAAGGGTTAGGTTTTAAGTTTAATATTGAAAAAACAAGAGAATATCGAATCTCTATTTTTAACCCCCAAAAATTAGAGGATACCAATTGGGAGGATAGAAAAGATAGTTTTGAAATACTTGATGTTCGGACAATGACATCCGACCCATTTGATATTATTATTAAAAAAGCATATTCGGTTGACGATGACAGCGGTTTTACGTTAATTCAGCGTTTTGAGCCCTACCCTATGATAAACATGCTATCGGAAATGGGTTTTGAACATTTAACAGAAAAACATGCCGATGACGAGGTATGGATATACTTACATAAAATACCTGTAGAAAAAACAGATGACGATAGTATTACCGATAAACCCGATGTTGTAATCCAATCGGCAACACCGGTATCGTATCCTGTTATAATGAGATTGTTACAATCAGAAAAAATTCGCAAATCGATAAATATAAAAGAGTTAAAAGTTTGGGAAGAAACTGAAAAACACCTTGCATGGATAGCAAACGGGAAAGCCGATATTAGTTTTTCGGCACTAATAACATCGGCAAAATTGCGTAACAGCGATGTAAAAATACCTGCCCTTTTTGTTTGGGATAATTTTGTGATACTTACACGTGGATACAAGGCTAAAGATTTTAACGATTTAATTGGTAAAACCATACATACACCGTTGTTTGAAGAGGCCCCTCCTGCAAAAATTACCAAATACCTAATAAAAGCAAGCGGACTTAATACCAATGATTTTAACTTTGTATATGGCGAGCCTTTTGGCAGACCCGAAAAGATATATGCCGATTTTGTAACAGGTATTGCCGATACGGTAATTTTACGCGAACCTGAAGCCAGTTACGCCATAAAAATAATGAAGGACAGAGGAGAAGAAATCTCTATTATATCGTATAATGAAATTTGGAACAAGTTTAACAAAGGTTTTGGCAGTTTCCCCAATGCAGGCATTGTTTTAAAAGGCGAATTTGTTCGTAATAACCCTGAAATTACCAAAGTACTGCTCAATGAATTAAAATCAGCTATTAATTGGGTAAACAGCAATCGTGCCGAATCGGCAAAGCTGTCGTTTGATATGATGCGGCAACCTGTTGACAGAGTTGAATTATTTCTTGACAGAGTAAACTTTACTTATGTTGACGGCGATGAGCTGGTAAATAAAGTAAAAAGCTATTTTGATATTTTAACCGAACAGGGTATTGTTGAAACCGAAATTGACGAAGAATTTTTAGATATTTTTAGAATGTAATACCAATTGTGAATCAAAGTTACCGATATACTTCATTAGCATTTGTATATCAGTTTTGATTCTACATCGGCATTATACCAGTAATTTTGATTTTAAAATGGTATAATCTCTTTAGCCAAATCTCTTTTTGAGAATCATTTGTCTAACCTTGTTTTCTTTAATTGCTCACCAATAAGGGTATATCATCTATTAGCTATAACTATTTAAACCTACCCATAAGTATAGATTTTTTGGCAAATAGCACAAAATTGTATGCTATAAACTATACACCCGCTGCCGCACGAATCCGTTCGTGTGGTTAGTAATAAAAAATTAAAAGCAAGT
>CBDUWQ010000275.1:0-3964 GCA_965370965.1 uncultured Bacteroidales bacterium | reverse complement strand
GGTTTCCGATGCCTTACAGCTACATCAAACTAAACGCATGAATTATTCAGGCTAGGGATTAGTTCGACTAAATTATTTCAGTTCGCTATCGCTTCTAAAATAATAGTCTCACTAAAACCCTAAAGTAAATCCAAAGTAAAAGCCAACAGCATTAAATGTATAAACCATATTGTTATTCTTTTTGCCGGTAAGTGCCAGCACATTACCGCTTCTAACATCAGGTTCGGCAAAGTTTACAAACTCTGTTAGCCCTTTCTTTTTTCCTACAGTATATTCAATACCTGCAATAACCGATAGTTGCTTATAATTAAATTTTGACCCGCCACTAAAGTGATACAAATCTGCTGTTACATTTTTGTATTCGTTCATACCCTCATATTCTCCTTGATTTGATACTTGATAAGGGTCAAAATTGGTTCTAAACCCAAATAAAAGTTCAAGCTTTTCGGAAGTTGCATATTGCCAACCTACTGCAAAATTCATAATTGATTTAGAGCCATATTTATATGATAAAAAATCGGTAGCGGGTTCATATTCATCATGTACTACTTTAGAGCCATCAACGGCTTTATATGTATTAATTTTATTAAAATATTCAGCAGTAAAGTAGTAACTGCTTTTATTTGAAGGCTTTTTATATTTTACCCCAAATGATATAGATAGAGGGTCTTTAAATTCGGATTTTAAGTAAACTGCCGATGCATTATAATAAACATCTTCAACCAATTCTCCATTATCATAAATCCCTGTATTTGATACTGTTCTTTTAACATCGGAATTGCCCATAAAGGATAGTGATGGGGTGCTTATATTTAATCCAAACCCAAATTGATTAATTTGGTATCTGATACCAATTTTTGCAGATACTCCAATATCATACATAACTGTTTTTTCATAACTCATTGATTGAGCAATATAATTAAAGATTGAATCATTACTATTACTTGGATGAACTACAACATTAATAAGCTTCATGTAAGCAAAATTCTTTAGACTAAACAAAAGGCTGCCCCCAATAGTTAGTCTGTCAGATATTTTATATGCCATTCCAATACCACTCCATGAGTCGAGGTAATCATTAATATAATCGAAATTACCTACATAAGTCTCTTGAATATTTGGATGGATTAACCTAACCGGTTTATCAATTTGATCGTAAAGAGATACACGCTTAATATTACGATTAAAAACAGCAAATTGCCAAATAATATTTTCAGTTTTTTTTAGCTTAAATATAAATGATATAAATCGGGGCTGAACATTAAAGCCGAGATAATTTGTATGCAAATCGGTACCTAAACCATTTTTGTAACTGGTATATGGTAAATTAAACAGGTTTGCGTTTAAAGCAAATTTTTTCTCTTCAATTTCGGCAATTCCTGCGGGGTTATAATAAATTGATGTAATATCGGAATTGCCGCCAACCACAGCACCTGCAAGTAACGATGCCTCACTATTAAAACTTACCGACCAATAATTACGTGGCTGAGCATATAAACCAATACTAAATAATACAAATAAAAATAATACCGATATTTGTTTTAACCGTTTAGCAACGATACTATTTATCAACTGAAAAATATTCATTATAACTTCGTTATTTATTAGTCTTTATTCTTTTTCGATTTTTTACCTGCTCCAACAGGTATATTTACTTTCATAAAAAAAGAGTTGTTTTTTGTATTTTGTATATCCTTATATACATCAACAAAACCATAATAATACTTAACACCAAATGTCCAGCCTGTACCTTTTAAAAGGGTATAACCAAAACCAACCGATGCGCCTGCATCTAACCTGTTGATTTTTTCTCTGTTGTACTCCTTAATAATAGCATCTCTGCCTTCAACATCTGAATTAAACTCTATCCATGATTTATACATTAATCCAAATTGCGGCCCAGCTTCAAAATAAAAAAGATTTTTGAATTTATATTTAATAAGTGCCGGAACCAAAAAATAACTCATTTTATGGCTATAATCCCCTTCCAAATTAACACCATCTAAATCGGTATAAACAGTTGCTTCAATATTATCCATGTCATTAAAAGTTAAGCTATTAGTTCCTAAATTAGATTTAACCAAAACTCCTGTATAAAAATTCCATTGGTTTTTCATGCGTATATCAAAATAAAAACCCATGTTAAATTTATAGATATAACTATCAGATTCCATACCAGATATAGTTGATAAGTTGTTACTAATCAGTGTTAGAAAATAAATATAAAGTTATGTAACTTATTGATATTCTGATGAAATTGTGTTGCAGTGTTGCAGTGTTGCAGTAAAAAAACTACTGCATCACAAGAAAACAGCATCACAGCCTGCCTGGAATTGGCAGACAGGCATCACAAAAAATTACATTACTCCTTAATTTTAAAGACTTTGCTTACACTGATTAGTAACGATAAGTTTACCCCGCCCTCAAGTCCAAACTCTAAGTTCGGAGAGTTTAATTTATCGCCTAACAGTAAAGTTATTAATATCTGAGATTGGGCTGCTGAAAAAGCTACTAAAAGAAATAGAATACCTAAAAATCTCTTCATTTATTATTATATTTAATTAAAACTCTTTGTACTATTAATAGTTCGTTAAATTTTGAAACCTAACAGTTTTGAAAATCTGTTAGGTCTGATTATCAGCAATATACGCAATTATTTACAAAATTTGTAACATATTGTATTTCAGCAGTTTAAAAATATTTAACGAACTTTTGTACTATAAATATGCGTTTTTATTACTAATTAGTGCTTGCATTGTTTGTAGGGTAAGTGTTGCAGTTATTTTGTATTAATTATTACATTTTACACCTCTTTTTCCAATGCATCATTAACAAACAGGGCAACAAATACTTTATATGATAATGATAGTACAACGGCACCAACAAAAAGCCCGATAATGCCCGACATCATCATACCGCCAATTGCACCCAAAAGAATTGCAAGCATTGGGACATCAACACCTTTACCCAAAAGCATGGGTTTTAAAATATTATCGCTTATGCCAACTATTACCGACCATACTGCAAATATAACAGCAGGCGTTGTGCCGGTAAACGAAAAAGCATAAATTGCCAACGGGACTAAAATTAATAGGGCAGGCAACTGCATTATAGCTGCAATTAATACTATTAAAACCCATAAACCTGCAGCAGGCATTCCAATAGCCCAAAAACCAAGCCCGGCTAATGCCGCCTGAATAATTGCAACCCCAAGCACTCCCTGCACTACACTACGTATTGTAGCAACTGAGAGTGCAACAAAGTTTTTACCCTGTGGACCTATTAAGGTGTTAAAAATTGAATTAGCTGATTTTTCAGCAGCTTTATCGGTTGTTAGTAATGCTCCGGCAATTATTATTGAAACAATAAAAAGCAGAAGTGTTTTCCCAAGTCCCGAAGCTATTGATAAAACTTTTGGTGCAAATTGCTTTAATTGAGGTGCAAACTTAATTGCCAATTCCTCAATACTCTTTGATGCAAGCAACCATACATTGTAAATTGGTTCGCCTATAATTCTCCATTGGGCAACCTCCTCCGGTGGTGCCGGAATAACAGAATTTCCCATTTTTATCTGTTCAGCAATATTTTGAACCACATGTACTGTTGATTCAATAAAAACTACAGAAGGTACAATTAAAAGAGATAAAAATATCAGTGTAACTATTACTGATGATAGTTTTTTTCTATTACCCAGCATGGATGTTAACTTTTTGTGTATTGGGAAAATTGCAACGGCAATAATAATCCCCCACAATATTGGCAAAATAAAAGGTTTAATAATTTCGAACGACCAAACCAAAAGTAAGACTATAAAGCCTATTCGTAGCGCAGTATAAATTGAGCGATTGTAATGTTCTTCGTTTTTTTGCATTATTATACAATTTAGTTACAATATATTTAGTATCTGTCTTAGCCTGTATTATGCATAAAAACAAATAAATAATATACATATTACTACATGTCA
>CBDUWQ010000274.1:0-4008 GCA_965370965.1 uncultured Bacteroidales bacterium | reverse complement strand
CAGGCGGGCTGTTCTTTGACGCTTTCTTACCTGCCTGGCGTGCCTTGGCATACAGGTAAATGACTTGAATATAGGCAGTTTTATTGCTTACACTAATTATCAAAAAAAACCTTTCACAAAACATTTTTTTTTGAATACCTGATTTTTATTCTAATTTTGCCACAAATAAAAATTATAAAAAGTGAGACGTACAAATCATCCTTCGATTTTTTATTTTGTTGTAGCCATTTTGGTTGGCTTTCTAAAGCGCTTTGGAGGTCTGTAAAACTCCATTACTCAAATGTTTTCGCTCACGAAAACTATTGGTGACCTCTAAAAATAGCTTTCTTTGCGTCTGTCTGCCACAAGCAGGTTATTCAAAATTTTTAAAACACTCATTTTATTTACAACAGCAAAATTGAGCTTTAAAAATTTTAAAAGCTTCTGCAGTAGCGGAACAGGTACTGATTAAACAGTTTTAGAGAACACCTATTATCATTTTTTAAAAATTAAACTAATAATAAAAATATAACAAATGCAAAAAGTATTATTAGGAGTTGAAGCTATAGCACAAGGTGCAATAGATGGTGGAATGTCAGGCGTATATGCCTATCCGGGAACTCCTTCAACCGAAATTACAGAGTATATACAGCATAATAAATATGCAAAAGAGAAAAAAATCCATAGCAAGTGGTCAGCCAATGAAAAAACAGCAATGGAAGCTGCATTGGGAATGTCATATACAGGTAAACGGGCTATGTCATGCATGAAACATGTTGGTTTGAATGTAGCAGCCGACAATTTTATGAATGCTGCTGTTACCGGAGTCAACGGGGGAATGATAGTAGCCGTAGCCGATGATCCATCAATGCATTCTAGTCAGAATGAGCAAGACTCGCGTTACTACGGAAAATTTGCGCAAATACCAATTTTAGAACCAGCAAATCAGCAAGAAGCCTACGATATGGCTTATTACGGTTTTCAACTTTCTGAGCAATTTGGTGTTCCTGTAATGTTAAGAATAACAACAAGGTTGGCTCACTCGCGTGCTGTTATAAATCTTAAGGAGACCTTACCCGAAAATGAACTTAAATTACCGGCTGACCCACAGCAATTTATTTTATTGCCAAATATTGCACGTAAGCAGTATAAAGAATTGTTAGCCAGTCAAATAATCTTTGAAAACGCATCAAACGAAAGTGAATTCAACAGTTATTTTGAAGGCGCCGATAAATCACTCGGAATTATAGCATGTGGTATTTCTTACAACTATTTAATGGAGAATTACCCTGACGGATGCCCATATCCAATACTAAAAGTGTCGCAATACCCTTTGCCCCGCAAGCTTGTTGAAAAAATAGCCGAACAAACAGAAACCCTATTAATTTTAGAAGAGGGTTTCCCAATTGTTGAAGAACAATTAAAAGGATATTTGGAAAAAGAGAGCATAAAAGGACGCTTAGATGGCAGCTTGCCCCGCGATGGCGAACTTAACCCCGACCATATTGCAAAAGCTTTAGGTTTACCCGTAAAATACGGAGCCGATATTCCTGAATTGGTTGAAAACCGTCCTCCATCGCTATGTATTGGATGTGGGCACCATGATGTTTACCGTGCAATGAACGAAGCTGTTGCTACATTTGGCAACGGACGTGTATTTTCTGATATTGGCTGTTATACACTTGGTGCACTTGAACCTTACAATGCAATAAACACTTGCGTAGATATGGGGGCATCAATAACAATGGCAAAAGGGGCTACTGATGCAGGATTAATTCCTGCCCTATCGGTAATTGGCGATTCAACTTTTACACATAGCGGAATGACAGGTTTGTTAGATGCTGTAATAGAAAAATCACCAATAACAGTTATAATATCCGACAATGAATCTACCTCAATGACAGGTGGACAAGAATCATCGGCAAAAGGAAAAATTGAAGATATTTGCTTGGCAATCGGGGTTGAAAAGGAACACCTACACGTAATTAACCCAATAAAGAAAAATCACGAAGAGATGGTTAAAATGATTACAGATGAACTTAATTATAATGGTGTTTCAGTAATTGTACCACGCCGAATATGTGTTCAAAAAAACCGTAAAGACATTAAAATGCGTAAATTACAACTTGCAAAAGATTAATACCTAAATTAAAATATTAAACAAATCATGGTTATACTTTTAACACTTTTAAATGCTAAAACTGCAACATGTAAGCATATGTAATTATGATAATTAATTAGTGTCAATTTGTATAATTCATGGATAAACTTTAAAAATATGAAAACAGATATAATATTAGCAGGAGTAGGCGGCCAGGGCATATTATCAATTGCAACAGCCATTGGCACAGCAGCATTAAAAAACGGACTCCATTTAAAACAAGCCGAAACTCATGGTATGAGCCAACGTGGCGGTGCTGTAGTTTCACATATGCGTATATCCGACAAGCCTATTTATTCTGATTTGATTCCTGAAGGTGAAGCTGATTTGATTTTATCGATAGAACCAATGGAAGCTATGCGGTATTTACCATTCCTTTCAAAAAAAGGATATATTGTAACTAATACCACACCATTTGAGAATATTCCAAATTATCCTGAAATAGATGCAGTATTAAAAAAGCTTAACTCTTTAGATAGGGTTATTGCCATTGATGCTGATAAAATAGCAGCTGATTTGGGCTCAAAATTAGCATCAAATATGGTTATGCTGGGTGCTGCATCTCCATTTTTAAACCATATTGAGTATGAAGCATTAGAAAAAGGTATTGTTGATTTATTTAAACGTAAAGGCGAGGATGTAGTAAACACTAACTTATCAGCCATTAGAATTGGAAAAGAATTTGCTGACAAAACAATAAAATAATCTGGATATATATCAGACAATGAAACTCCTCGCAGCAAGCTAACGAGGTATCTCAATGGAATAATATATTTTCTATATGCACCAAGGTGCTGGGAACCTGCCCGACATTGAACTTGGCAGGCGGGTATAACCCTTGAGATCCCTCGACTATCGCTCGGGATCAGTTCGGCTAGATGATTTTGATTACAAAATTATAGCCGAAGTGATTAAAAAAAGTCAACTCATTATATATTAATGAAATAGACTGTCTTTATAATTAAATTCCGGATTTTTCGGATTAATAAAAAATAGCTTATGAATAATCATAAGCTATTTTTTTATACTTTTAACCTGAATAATTCATGAATTATTCACTTTTAGAACACCAATGTGTTATAAAAGCCGAAAAAGTAAAACTTTTTCGAGGGTTAACCCTCGACTGAATTCAGTAAATTCAGTCGGACTTCGGTGATTAATTCATTTTTTATAAATTAATCAGGTCAATTATTAACTAAAATTTAATCCTAATGAGAATAATAGCAACAACTGTATTGGTAATTAGTATGTTTTTGTCAACACAAGCTCAAGAAAATTTTGGAACCCCACCGGTTTCAAAAATATCAACTGAATTAAAAAACATACAAATAACCCACACTATTGACATTTGGCAACTTAAATCGAAAAAGGGCAATAACAAAATGGAGTTACTTATTGAAGCTGCACAATATAGTGCCCTAAATAGCACCAATGTACTAAAAGGTGTAAAAATTACTATAATACCCGATAATAGTATTTCAGAAAACATAATAGCAAAATCATCAAAACACTTTGAAGCATATATTGACGAAGATGAGTACTCTGATATATTAGTTGTTTTAAACCAAATGCTGAATAAGTTTAAAAAAAAGGAAGCCGATAAAAGCAAAGGCAATATGACCTACACAACTGCAACCGGAATTAAGCTGGGATTTATTAATACTGAGGAGAAAGAGTTTGGATATATATCAATTTTATATAGCAATGCAGAAATATCATGCCAGTTTTCAGATATTAAAGAATTTTTAAGTGAATTACGTAACAATATTGATGTAGCATCAAAAGATTTATATTTGCCTGAAAATGCCGATAAATTGAAAAAAGCCAAGAAAAGCGACCATGAGGCTAAAGATGTTATTATTGATGAT
>CBDUWQ010000273.1:0-4029 GCA_965370965.1 uncultured Bacteroidales bacterium | reverse complement strand
GGTTTCCGATGCCTTACAGCTACATCAAACTAAACGCATGAATTATTCAGGTTAATTCATTCAGGTTAATAAGCACCAATAAAAATCCCTTTGGATAATAGAAATAAATATAACCTGTTTAAAAGTAATAATTATTGTGATATTAACCTCTTTTTAAATATTTTTGCCCCTTAACTAATTAAATACGTTTATTATGTTCTCAGGTATTGTTGAAGAAACCGGAAAAGTAATTTCCATTGATAAAGACAGGGAAAATATTGATTTTACCATTTCGTGCTCGTTTGTTAACGAGTTAAAAATTGACCAAAGCATTGCCCACAACGGTGTATGCTTAACTGTGGTTAAAAAAACCGATAAAACTTATACTGTAACTGCAATTCAAGAAACGTTGGACAAAACAAACCTTGGCGATTTGGTTGCCAACAACGAAGTAAACCTTGAGCGGAGCATGACAATGGACAAGCTGCTTGACGGGCATATGGTACAAGGCCATGTTGACCAAACGGCTGTTTGCACAAAGGTTAAAGAAGCCGATGGCAGTTGGTATTATACTTTTGAGTATGACCAGTCAGTAGGTAATATAACTGTTGAAAAAGGCTCGGTTTCGGTTGACGGGGTAAGCCTTACTGTTGTTAACTCGCAAGACAATTCGTTTCAGGTAGCTATTATACCTTTTACATACGACCATACTGTTTTTCATAACTATAAAAAAGGTACACGCATAAATCTTGAATTCGATATAATCGGAAAATATATTACCAAAATTGTAAAGCAGCAGTTGGGAAAATAATATAACTACTAAAAATCTTGAAAAAATTGAAAATTAATTATATGCGTTTTAAGATTTTAAGCTAATACACATAATAATAAATAAATGAATAATTGGTTTACCCCCCACCCTTTTCAATATAAGCGCTTAAAAACAGGCACGGTAAAAGTTGGTGCCATAAATATGGGCAGCAATTATAAAGTGCGTGTTCAATCAATGGCAAATACCTCAACCCATAATATTGATGCATCGGTAAACCAAGCTATTGAAATTATTGATGCCGGTGGCGAGCTTGTGCGTTTTACCGTAATAAACCAAACAGATGCCGAAGCTTTAAAAGAGATTAAAACCCAACTTGTTAAAAAAGGGTACTCCACTCCCATTGTTGCCGATGTGCATTTTAACCCCAACTTAGCCGATGTAGCTGCCAAATATATTGATAAGGTTAGAATTAACCCCGGTAACTATTTAGACAAAAGGGCAACTTTTACCAATGTTGATTTTACTGATGCAGAATACAAAAAAGAGCTCAGCAAACTTAAAAACAGACTCGAAAAACTGCTCAATATTTGTGAAAAGTACAATACTGCAATACGCATTGGCACCAACCACGGGTCACTGTCTGACAGAATTATGAGCCGCTATGGCGATTCGCCCGAAGGGATGGTAGAGGCTACCATGGAGTTTTTACGCATATGCAAAAGCTACAATTTTAAAAATGTTGTAGTATCGTTAAAATCGAGCAATACGCTTGTAATGATTTATGCATACAGGCTGTTGTCGCTAAATATGCAAAAAGAGGATATGACTTTTGCCCTGCATTTGGGAGTTACCGAGGCAGGTAGCGGCGAAGATGGACGGATAAAATCGGCAGTAGGTATTGGAACACTAATGCACGATGGCTTGGGCGATACAATAAGAGTGTCGTTAACCGAGCATCCGGCAAAGGAGATACCGGTTGCACAGGCATTGGTTGCACACTTTAAAAAATTTGAAAACCATGCTTTTATTGAGCACAAAAAGCCCGCTTTTAACCCTTATGCTTTTTATAAACGAACAACCACGCCACCTATAAACAAGGCTATGGTGGTTGCCGACATATCAAAAGATAATGATATTACCCAAGAAACAATTACGGAACTTGGTTTTGTTTTTAATGAAAAAAACGGATGTTATAAACGCACCGACCTGTCGCCCGATGCTATTTTTGTTGGCGAAAACATTATGCCTTTTAAATTTGACGATAATACCCAACAAATAATTGATAATAAATATTGGGAAAAACACCCTAATACCTATCCTCTATTTGGTTTAAATGAATATTTAACAACTAAAAACAAAAGCACAAAACAAAACTGGGTGCAATTGTACAATAACCAAGTTACCGGTAATATTTTAAGTTTTATTAAAAACGACCCTACAATTATTTTGGTATGCTTTTCATATCATCAAAACTATACACAAGATATACGCAGCCTTATTAATACCTTATTGCACAACAATATTAAAAACCCCATAATTATTCAACAACCATATAATGAGATTGACCACGGGCTTTTTCAATTGAAAAGTGCCACCGATACCGGCATGTTTTTTATTGATGGTTTGGCAAACGGGCTGTGGCTAAAAAACATATTTAAAAAAAATAACAAACAGGTTGTTGAAACAGCTTTTGCAATTTTGCAAGCCGCTCGCGCACGTATTACCAAAACCGATTATATTAGCTGCCCCGGTTGTGGCCGTACCCTGTTTGATTTAGAAAAATCGGTTGCCGAAATAAAAAGTGCCACCAGCCATTTAAAAGGGTTAAAAATTGCCATAATGGGATGCATTGTAAACGGCCCCGGCGAAATGGCCGATGCCGATTACGGCTATGTAGGCGCCGGCCCTGGTAAAATATCGCTTTATAAAGGCAAAAAACTGATAAAAACTAATATTAACGCAAAAAATGCGGTTAAAGAGCTGCTTTTGCTTATTGAGGCATCGCAAAAAAACTCTGGTTCAGATTAAGTTTAAGCTCTATTATTTAAGTTGTTACTAATTAGTGTTAGAAAATAAATATAAAGTTATGTAACTTATTGATATTCTGATGAAATTGTGTTGCAGTGTTGCAGTGTTGCAGTAAAAAAACTACTGCATCACAAGAAAACAGCATCACAGCCTGCCTGGAATTGGCAGACAGGCATCACAAAAAATTACATTACTCCTTAATTTTAAAGACTTTGCTTACACTGATTAGTTACTTTAAGTTAAAAACTTTCTTTTTTTTGATTGCTTTAAAAATTTCCAAAATTTTGTTGTAATTTGCTGTAAAATTGTTTTTACGTGTATTTATTTGGTAATCAAATAATTATAAAACTTTTCAAGTCGGCAAACATTATTTTTATATAGCTTTACAAATGCACAACGGGTACTATTAATATTTTTATTGATATACATACTATGGAAACAGAACAATCTTCAGTTATAGAATGGGTAGAAAAGTACACAGACGATTTATATAACCGTGCATTATACAAAGTTTCAAATAGTGATTTAGCTAAAGATCTTGTTCAGGATACCTTTTTGGTTGCTTCAGAAAAATTCTCAACATTTAAAGGCGATAGCTCTCCTAAAACTTGGTTGTTTTCAATACTTAATCATAAAATAATTGATTATTACCGTAAAAAAGTTAAGCAACCAATTAGTATCGATCAAACATCAGTTTTGAAATATTTTGATGAAAACAAGGAATGGCTTCCTGAAAAATCTCCCCAAAACTGGAACGATGATGATAAAAATTTATTAGATGATTATGACTTTCAGAATGTGCTTAAAATGTGCTTAGATGCGTTACCGGAAAAGTGGAATATTTGTGTTAAGTTAAAATATTTAATGAATAAAAATGGCGATGATATTTGTAAGAAACTAAATATTACTCCGTCTAATTTTTGGCAGATAGTTCATAGAGCAAAACTTCAGTTAAGAGATTGTGTGGAAACTAACTGGTTTCAAAACTAAAACAGAAAATGAAAAAATTAATACATATACTTTTCCTTTCGTGCTTAAAAGCATCGGAGTTTATCGAAAAGCAAATTCACTTTAAGCTTTCAA
Source organism: uncultured Bacteroidales bacterium (assembly GCA_965370965.1). Classification (GTDB taxonomy): domain Bacteria; phylum Bacteroidota; class Bacteroidia; order Bacteroidales; family SZUA-534; genus GH45. Next base: position 167 of record CBDUWQ010000273.1, on the reverse strand, counting down.
TAACCGAAAGGCTTCAGCTTCAAATTCATAAAATGATGTGCAGTGCTTGTACCTTATATGAAAAACAAAGTTTATTTCTTGAAAAACAAATTGAATTCCAAATCAAAAAGCCTTTATCCTGAATAATTCATAAACCATCAAAAAACACTTTTTTTAGTTTTTTTGAA
>CBDUWQ010000272.1:0-4051 GCA_965370965.1 uncultured Bacteroidales bacterium | reverse complement strand
GGTGAGGCATTGATAGGTGCTTATGTTATTGATACAGCAAATTTAACAGGTACTGTTACAAATAGTTATGGATTTTATAGTATTGATGTTCCTGCAAAAAGCACATCAATAAAGTTTTCATATATTGGGTACAAAAGTATTGTTGTACAGCTTAATACTAAGGCAGATACAACAATAAATATACTTTTGAGCCAAAACTCAGTACTTGATGAAGTTGTTATTACGGGAGGATATAACAGCCTAAAATCAAATTTAACCGGTATTGAAACAATAACTCCTAAAATGGTAAATTCATTACCTGTAATAATGGGAGAATCGGATATAATAAAAACCTTAACTCTGCTACCGGGAGTATCTTTTGGTAATGAATCAACCGCAGGCTACTTTGTACGAGGTAGTAGTAGTGACCAAAATCTTTTACTTATTGACGGAGTACCTGTTTATAATCCATACCATTTACATGGGTACTTTTCAGTTTTTAATACCGATGCTATTAATAGTGCAACACTTTATAAAGGTGCTGTACCTTCGGAGTTTGGAGGACGATTATCGTCGGTACTTGATATTAAAATGCGTGAGGGCAACTCTAAAAAAATAGCAGGTAGCATAACTTTAGGAACAGTAACGGCAAAAGCATTGCTTGAAGGGCCTATTATTAAAGATAAAACTTCATTTTTGATTACTGCACGACGTTCAATGTTAGATGTTTTTAATCCAATGTTTTCATCTATGGTTACAGCTTTTAACGGCATGAGCAGGGTGTCGGAAGATATGGATTTAACAAATTATTTTTTCTTTGATTATAATGCAAAAGTTAACCATAAATTTAATGATAGAAACAGAATGTATATAAACTTTTACCAAAGCAAAGACAATTATCAAAATAAAAACTCATTATATAGTTTTAACAATGAAATAAAATGGCAAAATATTACATCATCGTTTAGATGGAATCATGTATATTCAAATAATCTGTTTAGTAATACAACATTCTATTATACGGGATACAATTATAGCTCGAAAGATGAATTAGAGAATTCAGCAGATATACAGAACAGCATACAATATACAACTGATATAAAAGACTATTCAGGCAAAATAGATTTTAATTATGGCATAAAAAATCATTCGCTTAAATTTGGTGCTCAATATCTTAATCAAATAATAAAGCCGGGAATATCAACAGTTATTCAAAAAGGCGAAGGAAATACCAAAAATATTGACACATCGTATAATTCGGCTGTTAATACCCATAATGCAACACTCTATTTTGAAGATGATTTTTCACCTTTTGAAAAATTATCGGTAAGTGCAGGGTTACATTTTTCGGGTTATTATACACCTAATAAATTTTATCCTTCAATTCAACCTCGTTTTTCATTTAATTATACTCCATTCAAAAAAATTTCTATTAAAGGTTCATATACTCGCATGGTTCAACATTTACATTTGTTATCAAATACTTGGTCGGGTAATCCTTCCGATATTTGGGTACCATCAACAAGCCTGGTAAAACCCGAGAATTCAAATCAAATAGCAACAGGAATTACATACAATGTTGGCAAATATTACCTGTCTGCCGAAGCATTTTTAAAAAATATGAATAACCTTATTGAGTATTCAGAGGGAGCAAGCTATATTAATAATCAGAGCGATTGGCAAAACAAAATTGAAACAGGTACAGGCAAGGCTTATGGAGTAGAATTATCGGCAAAAAAAGATATTGGGAAAATAACAGGGTTATTTTCATACACCTATTCAAAATCTACCCGCAAATTTGAAAAAATAAACAATGGTAAAGAGTTTCCATATATTTATGATAGAACACACAGTACATCAATAGCTATAATGTACAAAATAAATAAAAAATGGGATATGGGTGCTAATTGGGTTTTTGCAACCGGACAACCTGTAACTATAGCCGAATCTTACATTATTATTAATTTGGAAGAAGATCAGTATTTTAAATATTATAAATCAATTAACGGAGCACGTTTACCAAATTACCATAGGTTAGATGTTTGTATGAATTACACAAAAACTTATACAAAGTTTAACTATAAAATAAGTACAGGAGTTTATAATGCATATAACAGGCAAAACCCATATAACATATATGATATTCATAATGGTTTATATATTAACTCATTATTAGGTTTTATGCCTTACATAACTTTATCGTTTAAATTTAATTAAAAATATAATGAACAAAATAATTTGGTTTACAACAATTGTATTGTTAGTAACATCGTGCTATTACGATGATGAATATATGGATTACTATGCAAATAATTTTGAGCCCGAACTTAGTCTTACCGGTTTTGTTTGTGCCGATAGCATTTATGCTTGTCTGACTAAAACCAAAAAACGGCAGTTTAATTCAATTTATGAAAAAGGGTATTATGACAAAACTATAACTGACACATCGGCTGTAGCTATTGTTTATGAGGATGGAAAGTACTTTTGTACATTAACCACAAAACAAATTGAGAAATATGATAGAGATTATAATTTAGTTTATCAAAAAAAGTATTATGTGTCGTATAAAAAAATAAAAGAGGGTAAAAGCTATTCAATTAAAATTAAGCATGAAAAATTTGGAATTATTGAGGCAACTACTAATTTACCTAAAGTGCCGGTTGTTACATTTGATACTGTGTCTGTATTGCGTAATATAGAAATATCATTTCATATTAATGAAAAAAACGTTAGTGTTGACACTGTGTTACCATACAAAAAATTTACCTTAAGTATCAATGATTTTCCGAGTGTTTCAAATTATTACATGGTTGAATTGTACGACTTGAGATGTCCAGAAAATCATGAATATATTACTTCACAATATTGTTTTAATGATTTAGTAATTGAAAATGGTGCCGAAAAATCCTATTTAAAACATATCTTTTCTGATAAATTATTTGATGGTAAAAGCTACGATTTTCAGTTTTTTATTTTAAAAGAATGTTCTGATAGAGTATGGGTTAATTTGTACTACATAAGTGAAGAGCAGTATAATTACTATATGTCGGTTGATGATTATAAAATTGCAGAAGCAGACCTATTTAGCAAGCCTGTGTTACTATATTCAAATGTTAGTAATTCTATTGGTATATGGGGCGGTTATTTTAAAGAAACATTTAAAAACTATTAATAAAATGGTTCTACTACCATTTTTGTGGGTAATATATTTTTAAACCTAAAAAGGCCTAACAGGTTTTATTTACAAATAATAAGCAATTTGCTAATCAGCAGGCAGTTTGCTTACCAAACCTGTTAGGTATCTATCGTAACAACTAAAATATCTTCCATTAAATTGGTAGTAGAACCAATAAAATTTAATGAATTATGAGTAAAAAAGTAATAAGTATTACCTTTATAGGAGTATTTTTTGCAATAATGAGTTGTTTTTTTTCGTGTGAAAAACCAAAGTCGCATAAAGTGCCAAAGATTTTAGAGCAACCTAAAGACTTAACTGTTAACATTGGAGACGCATTAGCTTCAAATAGCTTATCAGTAGTTGCAACTAATGGTAATGGAGATGTTTTAACATACCAATGGTTTATTAGCATAAATGACTTTGATTCTACAATAATTATACATGGAGCAACAAAGGATAAATATATTCCTAACAAAAGTATTGCAAATACTACTGAATATTATGTTACTGTAAGCGATAGTTATTACGTAGTATCAAGTGAAACTGCACTTGTAATTGTTGTAGATACATTATCTCAATAATACCTGAGGGTTTGCTAATAAATAAGTCCGGGTATCAGGTTCAAATACATCGCCTGCAGCAGGTTGGCTGCAGCTCGCAGTATTACTACTTCAACAAAGCTCAGCACAAGCATACAGCGTTGCTTTGTCGGTCTTATAGCTGATATGCTTCGGACTTTCTCAACAAACCCTACATAGGTTTTGCTGTTAAAGTAAATAAAGTTTCTTATTGATTGTCATGTTATTGTTTAATATAATTGTGCGTATTAACATAATATCCATTGATTAAAATTACACTTTTCAAACTATATCCAAAAACCAACCACCTAAAAAT
>CBDUWQ010000271.1:0-4076 GCA_965370965.1 uncultured Bacteroidales bacterium | reverse complement strand
CAGTACAAAATAAACAATAATTTGTAAACAAAACATTTCGTAACGGTGGCGGTAAGAATTGTTTGGCACTTAACTGCTTACCGTGTCTATTTATAGTAAACTTAATTAAAAATATTAAGCTACCAAAACCTGTTTCCGCCAAATTATTTTTACTGCATGTTAGGTTTAGTTGTTTATTCACATTTTCTATTTATAGCATATTCGACTTCAAGTTTTATAAATTCATCTGGAATGTCAGGAAAACCTTTCATATTCTCCTTATATAATCCAATGAGATTCTTCTTATAATCAAAGTAGTAATCAAAAGTCAGATTTACAAATTGCTCATGTAATTCAGTTTCATTATTACTTTCATGAATATTCAATATTTGGATATAATTATTACAAGAATACTCAAAACTTTTAAAATCTAATACCCGAATATTTTTGTTATCAAGAGTTTTGAAATGTATTGTCTTAGTTTTTATATCAAAAACAACGCTCCATTGTGTCCGAATAGAAGAGCCAACGGTCTTAAGTATATCAAAACTATAATCAATCAGATTATTATTACTTGTTTTTTTGTAATCATTTATCTTAGAGTTCGTAATTGCAATTATCTCAGATATATTAGCCCATTTTGCAGGTATTGCTTTTTGCCCTCCAAATCCGTTGAATTCTGTAAGTTCTTTTTTAGATTGCTCATAAATCATATTACTGCAAACTGGAATTGAAATATCTCCACCTTGTTGTATTACTAATTTACCATCAATGTATTCTATAATACCAATATTACCTAAACTATCACAAATCATATAGTGAACAGGAACTATATCAGATGAAATTCTAATTTTTTTATTATTTTCGATAACTTCTGCTAGGGTTGATGAGTTATCCAACTGATATTGTATCCATTCTAATCCACCAACTACGTGTTTACCATCAGTAGGTGGAAAAACACTTTCAAATAAACCCATTTGAGCAATTACCAATCCCTTTTCATTCATACCACCCATGGGTGCATCAACTCCTATCTGATTGAAAGTTACACTCCCATATCTTGAAATCCATATTGCAGGTTTGTTTGGTGGTTGAACAAATGCTCGTTTCTCAAGTCCTCTCTTATTTATAGTTATAAACCCATAACCTATATCCCAATCAAAATTTCTACCATAAACTATGTTAGTAGAGTCTTTAATTACAAAAGTTGTACAGGCATACGTATCTATATAACTCAAAAGTTGAAATACAACTAATAATAAAACTAATTTTGCTTTCATTTTCTAATGGTTTTAAATTATTATTTATTGCAAAAATAGATTTGACTTACTTGATGCACAAAAAAATGGTTTGAATGGAAAGAAATAGGTATGAAAGGGAAAACTAATTATAACAAAGTTATTATATGAATATCTTTATTCCATTTTCGTGAAATAGGAATAAGCTTATTATAATCACAAAGTTTCAGTTTATAACCTGATGCATTACCTATTACTGATTCTATCTTTCGTTTATTTATTATGAAACTTTTATGACAACGTAATAATTCCATTAAGTTTTTGTTGTCTTTTTCAACTTTTAATAAAGAATATCTTATAAGTTTTTGTTCAGTTTTTCCATTTTTAAGGATATTAACTTCAATGTAGTTGTCAACTGAACGGATAAATATAAATGAATCAATGTTTATTGAGAAACCCTCATTCTTGTTCTCAGAGTTTATGATAATATTTTGCTTATTGTTATATTTTACATTATCCTTTTGTTTAAATGATTCATTTAGTTTTGTAGCTATTTTAAGTCGTTTTTTTAAAGTCAAACTGTAATGAATTAAAACAAAAGTAGATATAGGGATTATACTAATTGAAAGAACAACACCTTGAAAATAAAGAAACCATTTAAGATAAAACTGACCGCTATTAAATAAATATGAATTAAGAATTGAAGCCGAAGTTCCTTGGATAAATATTGATAAGGCAATCCATAAAATTGTTATTAATACGGTATTCTTTTTTAGTAGATAACTCTGTAAGATAAAAAACTGTATAATCATTAGAACTAATCCAATAATAACATATAATCCAATCACAATTATTTTGTTATCTGTTTCTGTTAGATTATAAAGTCCAAAAGGTTCAAATACCCATAAAAATAGAAAACTAAACAAAGAACCTCCATAAACATATAAGTATCTGAAAGTTTTGCTTTCTAATAAATCGTATTGGTTATTTAATAGATTTTTCATTTTTTATAGGATGGCTCTTTTTTTGCAATTAAACCTAACTAATCTGTATAGTGAAATATAGCAATAATAATGATTACAGAAAATATATATTGTTCTTTTTGTTACTTTGTGCCTGCTTTGGTACACTTTGTGCAATAACTATATCATAATCAATACTCGCATTAATATTGATTAGTTACAACATTTCTCATATTTTTCGTTTACAAAAACGAAAATAACAACTGACATTTTAACAGTATAATAGTTAACAAAACGTTAAAACGCGTTAAACTTTGTTAATAATTATGCCATATACAAAATATTAGCAATATTCGTATGTGCAAATCGTTTGAGGTACAATAATTGATATAGCAATAGTTTGAAAAAAACGAATAACATAATATAAATTAATATGAGTGAAACAGTTGACATTAAGGAACTAAATGAGCGCATACAAAAGGAGAGTGCTTTTGTTGACCTTATCAGCATTGAGATGAACAAAGTAATTATAGGTCAAAAACATTTAATTGAGAGTTTGTTAATTGGGTTATTATCCGATGGGCATATATTACTTGAGGGACTACCAGGTTTGGCAAAAACATTAGCAATAACAACAATGACAAAAACTGTTGATGCAGGGTTTAGCAGAATACAGTTTACTCCCGACCTGCTTCCTGCCGATGTTATTGGTACCATGATTTACAGTCAAAAAAAGGAAGAGTTCCAAGTAAAGAGAGGTCCAATTTTCAATAATTTTATTTTGGCTGATGAGATAAACCGCGCACCGGCAAAAGTACAAAGTGCATTATTAGAGGCTATGCAAGAGAAACAGGTTACCATTGGCGACCAAACATTTAAACTTGACAAACCGTTTTTAGTGCTTGCCACACAAAACCCCATTGAACAAGAAGGTACATACCCGTTGCCCGAGGCACAGGTTGATCGTTTTATGCTGAAAGTAATAATTAATTATCCTAATAAAAAGGAAGAGATATTAATTGTTCGTGAAAATATTGGAAAAACTTTTCCCGAACCAAACACCATATTAAAAACAGCCGATATAATTAATGCCCGAGAGGTTGTTAAGGAAGTTTATATGGACGAAAAAATCGAGAAATATATTGTTGATATTGTATTTGCAACCCGATATCCCGAGCAATATGGCTTAAAACATCTTAAAGATATGATAAGCTTTGGAGGCTCGCCACGTGCAAGCATAAACCTCTCAAAAGGAGCTAAAGCTTTCGCATTTATTAAGCGTAGGGGTTATGTAATTCCCGAAGATGTACGTGCCATTTGTCATGATGTACTGCGCCACCGGATTGGGCTTACGTATCAGGCCGAAGCCGAAAATATGACATCGGAAGATATTATTAACGAAATATTAAATACAATTGAAGTGCCTTAATTGAAAGAAGTTAATAAGTGAACTAAAGTGCCTAAAGTTAGAAGGTGAAAAGTTTAATAAGTAATTATCAACCTATAACAAGAAAATAACAATTAACAAATAACAAATAACAAATGAGCAAACTAATATTTAGAATTAAAGGCAGTGATGCTAAATGGGATGAATACCTAAATAGTTTTCTTGGTGAAGATATTGCAAAAGACTGTATTGTTGAAGGCGTTGCAACGGCATCTGACCGTACAGCAAGAGTTCATATATTAAATTTTAAAAACAATAAAAATGTTATCAATAAATTAAAAGGTAGTAACGATGTAATTTCTGCCTTTATAGTTGAAAACAGCAAGATAAAACAAAAAATTGTTTAATACCTAACTTGAAACTTTGAACTTTAAACCTGAAACCTGAACCTTGAAAATTGAAAATTTGAACTTTGAAGTTTGAACTTTGAGCTTTTAAGTTTGAAGTTTG
>CBDUWQ010000270.1:0-4092 GCA_965370965.1 uncultured Bacteroidales bacterium | reverse complement strand
AATAATTTATTGTTTAACCAAAAAGTTGCATTTGTAACTTGAATTCAGCAATTAAATATTTCTTCATTTTCTTATTTCTTTATAATAATTGTTGTATCTGTGTTAGAATTAAAATTAATATTAAATGTAAAATAATCAGACTTCATAATTTGCATATTCACAATATATTTACCATAATCAAGTTTGCCGATTGTATATTTTAAATCATAAGGACACAAACAATCGCAAGTCAGGTCAGTAGCATACTCGTTTAAAAGGATGGTATCATTGGTAAATGAAGCTTCTGCTTTTAATTTACCATTAGGACAACAGGCAAATATTGCATTACTATGAATTATTTTCAATTTGTTTGCATTAACTGTTTTTAAGGTAATTGTTTCAGGCTCAAACAAAAAACTTTTTTGGGAACTGTTTTTACACTCAGAATGAGAAAAATCTTTTACCCCGAATATTTCTATTTTGTTTTTTGCGCAAGTTGCGAACAAAACTGCTGTTGCAAACAGCAAGCTTGCTAATTTTAAATATTTCATAATTATTGAATTTAAATTAATGGATAAATTCTAAACTAAATATTTTTTTGTTTTAAAATATTAGTAATAACAATAATATATAAAATATTTTACATATTATCTTATTTCTTATAATAAAATTGGATTTACTAATTAAATTTTCATTCTTCCAATTTAGTGGGTATAAAAAATAAGTAATTTTTTACTGTCTCTGTGAGAAAAGCCAAACCTTATCGTTTTGTTCTTCATTGCGTATGCGGCGTAGTTCATGTAGTGCGTTTACTTTATTATTGAACCGGCAAAGTGAAACACGATATAAATCGTTTGTATTTAAAACAGAGGCATCAAAACCTTTTTGTTTGAACTCATCAACAAGCTGCAGGGCATTTGCTTCATCTTTATAGCTACCGCCTATAATATAAAAAGTATAGCCTTTTGTATCTTGCTTTTTTACCGATGGTTGGGCTTCCTCAGAATAAAACAGAGCCAGCCGTTTATCTGTATTTTTATCTATTACATTTACAATACTTGTATCAGTTGGCATTGCCGTATGTAACTGTTCAATAGGCTTTTCACTTGTTGAATCAAAACTGTACCCTGCGGTTTGCTCAATATTTTTACTTTTTTGATAAGGAACTAAAGCAGCAATAACTAAAGCAGTAATAACAACAGCTGCGGCAGCCCATTTCAGTGTTTTTTGTACGCCCTCATTCATATTCAATGTATTATATAGTGGAATAACATCGCGAGCGGATTTTTGATAATTTAAAGGCGGAAACCTAAACGAAGACAACCCATAGGCATCGGTTAAAAAATTTTCTGAATCTTCAGGGGTAAAAACCATAATCCTGTCTGCATTGTACCTAAACGTCCCCACACCATCAAATTGCACCTCTTGGTTTTTATCTAATTTTATCCATGCCTTTTGAACCTCATCTTTAACCCTCTGTTCAGCCTCTTTGTAAGTAAAATTTAAATTTTTGGCAAGATAATTAATTAACAGCCCATCGTTGTAAGTCAGGTTTTTATTAAATAGTACATCTTTTTTTGGAGGATAAAAAGTATTGCTCAACTCATTGTGCTCGGCATTATGATAGTTTGTTACAAACCCACCAAACCCGGGTAAAATTACACAGTCGTGAATAAACAATAGTCCGCTGATATATTTATTTATGTCTTGCATAAAAAATAAAATATTTTACAAAATTAATAAAATATTCATTGGTTTCAATTTACCATCAATATAAAAATTTGTAAGTTTGCATTTCTTTAAATTATAAACATATAAAACATCCATGATAAGCAATATTATCACACATGAACATGATTAAAAAAAAACAATTAAACTATGTAAATTAGTGATAATAAATTAATTTGTGTAATTCGTGAACAAACTTTTAAACAAATGAAAAAGACTATATTAATTACAGGAGGAGCAGGTTTTATCGGTTCACATGTAGTGAAATTATTTGTAAATAAATATCCCGATTATAAAATTGTTAACCTTGATAACCTTACCTACGCCGGTAACCTTGATAACCTTACCGAGGTAGAGAAAAAACCCAATTATAAATTTATAAAGGGTGATATTGTAGATGCCGCTTTTATTGAGCAGTTATTTACCGATTATAATTTTGACAGTGTTATTCACCTTGCTGCCGAAAGCCATGTTGACCGCTCAATTACAAACCCAATGGAATTTATAAATACCAATGTATTGGGAACGGTTAACCTGTTAAATTCTGCAAAAAAAAGTTGGAAAGATAACTTTGACAATAAGCTTTTTTACCACATCTCAACCGATGAGGTTTTTGGTGCCTTGGGTAACACAGGCTTTTTTTTAGAAGATACCTCATACAACCCAAAAAGCCCGTACTCGGCATCAAAAGCATCAAGCGACCATTTTGTGCGAGCGTACGGTAACACCTATAAATTTCCTTATGTTATTAGCAACTGCTCAAATAACTATGGCCCAAACCAGTTTCCCGAAAAGTTGTTGCCATTGGCCATTAACAACATAAAAAATAATAAGCCTATTCCTATCTATGGCAAAGGCGAAAATATTCGCGATTGGTTATTTGTTGAAGACCATGCAGCAGCAATTGATTTAATATACCATAAAGCAGAGCTGAATAAAACCTATAATATTGGCGGCCATAACGAGTGGACAAATATTGATTTGATTAGGTTGTTGTGTAAAATAATGGATAAAAAATTGGGCAGGGCCAAAGGCGAATCGGTAAAACTGATTACATATGTTACAGATAGGGCAGGTCACGATTTACGTTATGCTATTGATGCATCGTTAATTGAAAAGGAATTGGGCTGGAAACCATCACTTACTTTTGAAACAGGGCTTGAAAAAACAGTTGATTGGTATTTAACCAATAGCGAATGGATGGATAGAATAGTGTCGGGGGCTTATGCTGAGTATTATGATAAAATGTATAATGCATAGTTTTAAAACAAGCAAAATTTAGCAAAGCACAGTAACAACCCTACTACATTTAAACCTTAAGAATATGTCGTTGATTAAAAAGATGTTTAAAAAAAAAGAGTCATGGGTTTCCTTTGATTTGTCTTTTCTTGCAACCGATATACATTCACATCTGATTCCCGGTATTGATGACGGCTCAAAGTCAATTGAAGACAGTATTATTTTAGCGAAAGGGCTTCAAGAGGTGGGGTATAAAAGTGTTGTTACCACACCACATATAATGAGTGATTATTATAGGAACACACCTGAAATTATTAAAAAAGGTTTAGCAGAAATTAGGAAGGTGTTTTCAGAAAACAATATTCAGCTTAAAGTTAATGCCGCTGCCGAATATTATATTGATTACGATTTTATTCAAAAAATTGATAAAGAGGAGCTATTAACATTTGGCGATAACTATATTTTGGTTGAATTTTCGTTTGTTGAACCTCCGCGCGTTATTAAAGAGGCTTTTTTTAAACTGCAAACCAATGGGTACAAGCCTGTGTTGGCACATCCCGAAAGGTATATGTATTGGCATACAACTCCCAACGAGCTATTCAATTTAAAAGACCATGAAATACTTTTTCAAGTAAACCTACTCTCATTAATGGGACTTTATGGTGAAGGATCGGCAAAAATGGCCGAGATTTTAATTAAAAAGGATATGGTTGATTGGCTGGGCACCGATTTACATAATCAACATCAATTAGGCTTACTCAAAAATTTAAAGTTAAAAGAAAGCATTGCTCAAAAAATATCAGAAAATACCTTTTTGAACCAGTCATACCAATTGTGATACAAACGCCCTATAAATAAATTAAAGTATGTTTTTCTTTATCAAGGCGAAAATTCTTTGAATAGCTATGTTTATTGAAATAATTTTTAACGAAGAAAAAGGAAAATATAAATGGTTTATATTGGGTGTTTTGCTTTATAACTTGGTATCATTATAAAATATAAAAATCTAAATTGAAAATCTATTACAGTTCCAAACTGGACCGCCGGCTTCCAGCCGGTAAAAATATGGAATATAATTAGGGTTTGCTGAGAAAGAGCTTAAAATGTTAATAATCAATCAAATAAGTTGATAACTATAGAGTATTA
>CBDUWQ010000269.1:0-4171 GCA_965370965.1 uncultured Bacteroidales bacterium | reverse complement strand
GGGGGTGGGTGGTATTTATTATAGTTGTTATTTTTATTATAACTGCTGTAAGCAATGGCGCAAACATGACCGATGGTTTAGATGGCTTGGCAACCGGAACATCGGCAATTGTTGGGGCAACTCTTGGTATTTTGGCCTATGTTTCGGGTAACGTATTTTTTGCCGACTACCTAAATATAATGTACATACCTAATACTGGCGAGCTGGTTGTATTTACCGCGGCCTTTATTGGTGCCACAATTGGATTTTTGTGGTATAACTCATTTCCTGCTCAGGTTTTTATGGGCGATACCGGTAGTTTGCCACTTGGGGGTATTATTGCTGTTTTGGCAATTTTAATACGCAAGGAGCTCCTTATTCCAATTTTATGTGGAATATTTTTGGTCGAAAACCTATCGGTAATGTTACAGGTGGGCTATTTTAAATACACAAAAAAACGTTTTGGCGTGGGGCGGCGCATATTTAAAATGAGTCCCTTGCATCACCACTATCAAATAAAAGGGTATCCCGAGCCCAAAATTGTTATCAGGTTTTGGATAGTTGGAATTGCCCTTGCGGTATTAACTATTGTAACTCTTAAGATTAGATAAAGAATATGAATAAGGATAAAACAATTGTAATATTAGGTGCCGGCGAAAGTGGAGTGGGGGCTGCCGTATTGGCTAAAGCTAATGGCTTTAGTGTTTTTGTGTCTGACTTTGGAACTATTGCCAAAAAATATAAGACAGAACTTAATAAACATGAAATACAGTGGGAAGAAGGTGGACATTCTGAATTAAAAATATTGAAAGCCAATGAGATAATTAAAAGCCCTGGAATACCTGATAGTGCACCAATTGTTGTTAAAGTAAAAGAGCAAGCCATATCAGTAGTTTCAGAAATTGAATTTGCATGCCGCTACACCAAAGCATTTATGATTGCCATTACTGGCAGCAACGGAAAAACAACTACCACTTTACTTACTTATGAAATACTTAAGCGGGCTGGTTTAAACGTAGGTTTAGCAGGCAATGTAGGCAAAAGTTTTGCAAGGCAGGTAGCTATTGAAAACTTCGATTATTATGTGCTTGAGCTTAGCAGCTTTCAGCTTGACGGCATGTTTGATTTTAAGGCCGATATAGCTGTTTTAATGAATATAACACCCGACCATTTAGATAGGTATGAGAATAAATTTGAAAATTATGTTGCATCAAAATTCAGGATACTGCAAAATATGACTAATAACCAAAAATTGGTTTTTTGTAACGATGATGAAACAATTATTAGTAAACTACGAGAAATAAATCCTGATATTGAACTGCTGCCATTTTCATTGAACGAAAAGGCATTGCAGGGTGCTCATTTAGAGAATGATACGATGATAATTAATTATAATAATTCCGAATTTTCTATGGATATAAACGATTTATCACTTCAGGGCAAGCACAACATCTATAACTCGATGGTTGCTGCTATTACTGCTAATGTTCTTGATATAAGAAAAGAGGTCATCCGCAAAAGTTTGATGGATTTTAAAGGCGTTGAGCATAGGCTTGAGCCTGTTATTAAAGTACATAAAATCGAGTTTATAAACGACTCAAAGGCAACCAATGTTAATTCGGCATGGTATGCACTTGAAACTATGAAAAAGCCAACAGTATGGATTGTTGGCGGAATTGACAAGGGTAACGATTATAACAAATTGTTGGCTCTTGTAAAGGAAAAAGTAAAGGCCATTGTTTGTCTTGGTGTCGATAATGAAAATATTCACAAAGCTTTTAACGGACATGTTAAAACAATTGTTGACACAAAATCAATGGACGAAGCAGTAAATACTGCATATTACTTGGCATCAAACAATGAGACTGTATTGTTGTCACCGGCTTGTGCAAGTTTCGACCTTTTTCAGAATTATGAGGATAGGGGGCGTAAGTTTAAACAGGCTGTACGCAACTTATAAAATGAGATATTAAAATAACACAAAGTGAAAGAAAAATTTGTAAAATATTTTAAAGGTGATACTGCTATTTGGCTAATAATTTTTTTATTAGCAATATTCTCAATGCTTACGGTTTATAGTGCTACCGGAACATTGGCATATACAAAAATGGGTGGCAACACTTCATATTTTCTTTTCCGCCACTTGGCATTTTTGGCATTTGGAGTTGGAATAACCTTTGTGGTTCATAATATATCATATAAAGTATTTTACTCACTATCGCAATTGTTACTATATGTAAGTGTTCCGCTATTAGTATGGACATTGGTTAAAGGTGTAAGTTTAAATGAAGCCGCTCGTTGGATTACACTCCCCGGCACAGGTTTGTCGTTTCAAACATCCGACTTGGCAAAATTTGCACTTATAATGTATGTAGCACGAATACTATCGGGCAACCAAGAAAAAATTGAAGACCCAAATGTAGCTTTTAGGCCTATACTTATGTGGGTTTTAATAATTTGCGGGCTAATACTGCCTGCTAATTTTTCAACCGCAGCAATGCTTTTTGTTATTTGTTTGGTGTTAATGTTTATTGGTCGTGTGCGTATGAAGCATTTGTTGGGTGTGGCCGGAGTAGGGGTTGCTGCTATTGCTATTTTTATTGCTATTGTTTGGAATATGCCTAATAGTGGTAGGGTTGAAACTTGGAAAGCGCGTGTTGAGAATTTTACTAGTAATGACAGCGATGGTAATTATCAGGCAAACCAATCAAAAATTGCAATTGTAAATGGAGGCTTTTTCGGAAAAGGACCCGGTAATAGCATCCAACGAAACTTTTTACCTCATCCGTATTCCGATTTTATCTATTCTATTATTATTGAAGAATATGGACTAATTGGCGGACTTGTGGTTTTATTATTATATCTGTTTTTATTATATAGGGTAGGGTCAATTGTGCGAAAGAGTGAACGCACTTTTCCTGCCTTTTTAATAGTTGGTTTGGCATTTAGCCTTGTTTTTCAGGCACTAATTAATATGGGAGTAGCAGTAAACGTTTTTCCGGTAACGGGGCAAACCCTGCCTTTTGTAAGTATGGGCGGCACGTCAATTATGTTTACCAGTGCTGCTTTCGGAATAATTTTAAGCGTAAGCAGAACCGTTCAACCAGTTAAAGAAGAAATTGAAAATGAGAAAGAAATCGAAATCCCTGAAGATAATTATTAGCGGCGGCGGTACAGGAGGTCATATATTTCCTGCACTTTCAATTGCACGTGCTATTCAGCGTCGTAATCAAAATGTTGATATTTTGTTTGTTGGTGCGCATGGTAAAATGGAGATGGAAAAAATACCGGCTGCGGGTTTTAAAATAATAGGTTTACCAATTACCGGTTTTCAACGCAAAATAACTTGGAAAAATGTTACTTTTTTTCCAAAACTCATTATTAGCTTAATAAAATGCAGAAGTATTATCAAAACCTTTAACCCTACTATGGTTATTGGTGTAGGTGGGTATGCAAGTGGACCTTTATTGAGGGTGGCACAACAATTAAAGATTCCAACACTTATTCAAGAGCAAAACTCATATGCCGGTATTACCAATAAATTGCTGGCGTCAAAAGCAAAAAAAATATGTGTAGCCTACCATAACATGGGCAGGTATTTTCCTAAAAACAAAATTGTAAATACCGGTAACCCCATACGTAAAGATTTGCAGGATATTAAAAATAAAAGTACCGAAGCATTAAAGCATTTTAGTTTAGAACCTAGCAAAAAAACATTATTGATAATTGGGGGTAGTCTTGGTGCACGTACTATTAACGAAAGCATTGCACAAAATTTAGATGTATTAATAAGGAAAAACATACAGGTAATTTGGCAAACAGGAAAATACTATTTTAAAAAGGCAAAACAAGAATTGGAACAATACAACAACCATAATATTAATATTATTGAATTTATTAACCGTATGGATTTTGCATATTCGGTAGCCGATATAATTATTTCGCGTGCAGGTGCCGGTACTATTTCCGAATTGTGCATAGTTGCTAAACCTATTATTTTAGTGCCAAGCCCTAATGTTGCTGAAGACCACCAAACTAAAAATGCAACTGCTTTGGTTGATAAAAAAGCTGCCATTATGGTAAAAGATGCCAATGCAAGAGACGATTTGGTTAAAGAATTATTAAAGCTTATTAAGAACGATAACAGATGTATTGAAATGGGTGTTAAGCTTCAAAAACTTGCAAAACCCAA
>CBDUWQ010000268.1:0-4198 GCA_965370965.1 uncultured Bacteroidales bacterium | reverse complement strand
ATAATAATGTATTACTAGAGCACCCTGCCCGCCTATTTGAGATAATTAAAGATAGATAGAGAAACTACAGGTAATTTAACCGCAAAATAACAAGGGGCTTTAAACACAACCCCTTGTTATTATAAAATATAACAAGTTGCTTTATTTAGTAGTTGGCAATAATGCGATGAGCGAAGTGCAAGCACGAAAGCTGACTGGATATTTTAAGATTATTTGTATCTTTGTACTATGTGTAAAGAAAAATTGATAACTGGAATTAAAGTTACTCAACAGATGAGTAAAGCAAGGAGTATCTTGAATAACCAAGTTATTCCGAGAGAGGAACTATTTCAGATTCGTAAAAGGGAAGGAAAGCTTAGTCAGGAACTTCTTAGTGCATTGAAAACTAATGCCTGATTTGACAATAATTGCAGGGTGCAATGGTGCAGGTAAATCAACATTTGCATCTTCGTTATTACCGGATGGATTGACTTCCTTTGATTTTGACAGGCGGCTTTTTGAGAATTATCATAGCCTTCCTGATAGTGAATTAAGAGAGACTTTTGCAAAAAATCAAACAACTAAAGATTTCGAGGAATCTATTGAGAAAGCCATTGAAAATAAGACTGACTTTTGCTATGAAACGAATTTTGACACACATCCTCTTTATTGGGCAGAGAAGTTTAGAGAATGTGGTTATCAAATCAACTTGATTTTCTTTTGTCTAAACTATCAAGATATTGCAAGACACAGGATACAAGTCCGAACGGAGTTTAAAGGGCATTTTGTTGATAATAAGACGATTGATTTGAAGTGGAAGGCAGGATATAAAAACACTAATATACATTTTCGATTCTTTGACAATATTCTGTTTGTTGATAATTCAAAGCAAAACGATGTATATACCAATATGCTTCAAATTGAGAAGGGAGAAGTAGTTCTTATGGCTGATACTATTCCAGATTATTTTAAACATAGACTCCCTGATATTTACCAATTAATTATGACTGACTAATGCACTATTGCCAACAATAAATATAGGTAATCGGGCTGATAGTAGGTGTGCGAAAAGTAGTACATTTACTCAAAACAAGTAACGATTTGATAAGTTGACGGCTTAGAACAGCCCGCCGTCCCATATTCCAACCGTTATAACCTATTGTGGGGATAAGTTGTTAATATTTGCTTATGTGGGTGTATAATTGTAATTTTGTTAAAAAAGTAGAATATGCAAAGATTATTAGCAGACAATATAGGGAAAATAAAAGCATTATGCATGGCTTATAATGTTAAGAATCTATTTGCTTTTGGGTCAATATGCACAGACAGGTTTACTGACAAAAGTGATGTGGATTTGTTAATATCCTTTAACCCAATGGATTTTGGAGATTATGCGGACACTTACTTTGAATTAGCAGACCAATTTGAAGAATTATTCAATAGACCAGTTGATTTAGTTACTGAAAAGTCCTTAAAAAACCCATTTTTCATAAGTTCTGTAAATCAAACAAAAATATTGATTTATGGACAATAGAACTAAAATATTCCTATTCGATATTTTTGAATCAATTGAATCAATTGAGAATTATCTTGGACAAAAACGTGATTTTAATGTTTATTTAAAAAATAAAATGCTTCGTCGCGCAATTGAAAGGGAATTTGAAATTATTGGAGAAGCAATGAGTCGAATTGACAAAATAGATTCAAATATTGATATTACTAGTAAGAAACAGATTATTAGTATGCGAAATAGGGTAATTCATGGATACGATAAAATAGATGATGAAGTTATTTGGGGTACAATTGTAAAACATTTACCTGTTCTGAAGGCAGATATTTCGGTACTACTTGAAGCATAAGCAACAGGTTACAACATGCAGTAAAAATAATTTAGCGGAAATCGGTTTGCATAGCTCAATACTTTTATCTAAGTTCGTTGTAAATAGATACGATAAGCATTAAAGATGCCAAACTATTCTTATTGCCACAGTTATACCGCATCTATTAGTCCTAATAACTTAACCAACTATTTCTTATAAAATCCTAAATCTTTTAACTCAAAGTTTTTAATATAATTTGCCATTTTAATATTTTCCGATTTTCCGGTTTTTACTATTAATGAAGCAAACTTTTGGTTTTCGCTATCGCGCATGGTGTCATTAAGCAACAAATAGCCCATAATAATATATCCTGCCATTTCAACTAACCTACGGGCATTAAAATCAAGATAATCATTATTTTCTTCCTTACCGTTAATTTCCAGTACGTTGTTAACGGCTTTTTCATATTCAGCAGTCATTTCAATTAAATCGCGGCGTATATATTCCAATTCAGGGCGTAACTCTTGAGTCTCATAATAACGGATTTGATTTAAATAGGCATCGGTGGTAACACCCCTAATAGCTGCAACAACCTGTAGTTGCGATGTTCCTTCATACACATTTGTAATACGGGCATCACGGTAAAGGCGCTCAATAGGGTAATCTTTCATATAACCCGAACCACCATGAATTTGTAATGAATCGTATGCAACCTGATTACAATATTCACTTGTAATCAACTTTAACATAGGGGTAAATACATCGGCCAGACGTTGATGCTTTTTCATTTCGGTACGCTCCTCTTTTTCTAACTTACGCTCGGTGCTCAAATGTGAATATACCTTATACATATCAACAAAACGGGTTGTTTCATATAACAACGAACGGCTGGCTTTAACCTTTACCTCCATATTAGTTAACATTTCGTAAACTGCCGGAAATTGTATAATAGGTTTACCAAACTGCTGACGCTCTTTGGCATAGGCAAGTCCTTCGCGGTAAGCAGCCTCGGCAATTCCTACCGATTGTGCTCCAACACCAAGCCTTGCACTGTTCATTAATGACATTACATACTTTATAAGTCCCATTTTGCGGTTACCAACAAGTTTGGCAGGTGCATCGGTAAAAACCAATTCGCAGGTTGGCGAACCTTTAATTCCAAGTTTGTTCTCAATACGACGAACAATCATACCTCCATCGGCTTTATCGTGCACTAATAATGAAAGTCCGCGCCCATCAGTGCTGCCCTCTTCTGAGCGTGCCAAAACTAATGAAACCTCAGCATCACCATTGGTAATAAAGCGTTTAACACCATTTAACAACCAAGTATCATTTTTCTCATTGTAAGTTGCTTTAAGCATAACTGCCTGAAGGTCTGAACCTGCATCGGGCTCAGTTAAGTCCATTGCAGCAGTGGCACCTTTATTAAATCTTGGTAAAAAATCATTTTTAATATCATCATCGGCAAACTCATGAAGGGTTTCGGCACAATCTTGTAACCCCCATATGTTAGCAAACCCGGCATCGGCACGCGATACTAATTCGGCAGCCATTACATATGGTACCATTGAAAAGTTTAAGCCATTATATTTTCGTGGTAGCGACATTCCTATTAACCCAGCTTTAGCCAGTGCATCGTGATTTTCTTGGGTACCCGGTGCGTATTTTACACGCCCTTCAAAAATCTGAGGACCTGCCTGATCAACACCTTCGGCATTAGGCCCAATAATTTCACCGCAAATATCGCCCACAATTTCCAATACCTTATCGTAGCTGTCTAAAGTGTCTTCAAAATCAACAGGTGCATAATCGTATTTATCTTTATCGGCAAAGTTGTTCTCTTTTAAAGCAATAATTTTTTTAATTAAAGGATGCTCTAAATGGAATTTCAAGTCTTTATTATCTGTATAAAAATTAGCCATTTCTTTATTTTATTATTTTGTTGTTGAATTTGAGTATTGATAGTTTATAATATTCTATTTCACTGCTCAAATCTTATAATCAATATTCTATCTCAAAAACTATTTTGAATGCTTTTTATAGGCATTAATCAATTTAGGGATTACCTCTGCAATTTCACCATTAATAGTGTAATCAGCTATTTTGTTAATAGGAGCATCGGGGTCGGTATTTATAGCAATAATCATTGCCGACTCCTCCATACCTGCTGTATGCTGAATTTGACCTGATATACCACAGGCAATATACAACTTTGGGCGTACTGTAACTCCGGTTTGGCCTACTTGGCGTGCATGGTCAACAAAACCAGCATCAACCGCTGCGCGCGATGCACCAACCTCACCACCTATTACATTTGCCAAGTCAAACAACATGTCAAAATTTTCTTTTGAGCCTACTCCATAACCTCCCGATACTAATATTTGCGATTTTTTAATGTT
>CBDUWQ010000267.1:0-4206 GCA_965370965.1 uncultured Bacteroidales bacterium | reverse complement strand
ACTTTGGGATGTTAACCCTATGATTAACTACTCATTCTTTTTAACATATTATTATAAAGTCTATTATTTTTCCATTGCTTCTCAAATAGTACCCTATTGCAGTTAACCCAAAAGCTAAAGCACCTATGTTGGTTTGCATACTTATTGCAAATTGGGTACTTTTGTTGTACAAAGGGCAATGGTGGCAACACCATTGTTGGTCTCAAACGGTGTGTGTGGTTCTTTTTGGGCTGCTTACAGGTTGTTTTGCTCGTAACATAACAACCTTATGGTCATACTGTTTGAGACTTTTTTTATTTGTAAACAGCCATAGACAATAAATTTGTTTTGCATAGGTTTTTTGGTTTTTATGTTCGGTTTTATAGTTAAAAAAATTATAGTTGTTAAATGCAATAGCTAAACTACAAAAAAAAGTTATACAAACACCCCCCCCCAATATGTTAAGTAGTATATGTTTTTTGCTTTGTATTTATTACTATTTTTGTTGTGTGGTTACATCTGTAAAAATAAAATGTTTTTTACTGCTATTGGTATTTCCCCTAATGGCATGGTCGCAAAAAGGAG
Source organism: uncultured Bacteroidales bacterium (assembly GCA_965370965.1). GTDB lineage: Bacteria > Bacteroidota > Bacteroidia > Bacteroidales > SZUA-534 > GH45. Next base: position 3,642 of record CBDUWQ010000267.1, on the reverse strand, counting down.
GCGATAAGTATAATAGGTATTTTAAAAAAGACCAATTATCATTCTCATTTAACAGTACTAATTGGCTTCACGATAAGGATGCTCCTTTACCATCAGTTTTTTCAAGGGGTATTACCTTGCAAATGATGTACCCTATTATTGGCAATAAATCAAATGTGGCGTTTGCTGTTGGTTTTGGGCTGGCATGTCAAAACTACTATTTAAGCGAGTATATTTTTACCAATCCCGATTCGTTGTGGTTTGTCCCTATTCCTGACACCATAAACTATAAAAAGTATAAGCTAAACACTAACTACCTTACCATTCCTATTGAACTGCGTATAAGAACCAATCCAAATAAGGAAACGCGTAATAGTTTTAAAATATATCCAGGGTTTAGGGTAGGAGTAATGATAAATAAGCATACTAAGTATATAGGGCGTGATTTACAGAATAGTGGAAGAATTAAAAAAAAGGAATTTGATATTAAGCATATAGCAATGTTTGATTATGGATTGTCGCTACGTGTTGGTTACGGTAAATTTCTTTTTCATGGATATTATTCTTTGTCTGAATTGGTTGATGAGGGCAAAGGGCCAACCATAAAACCTTTTGAAATTGGTATAACTGTTATTCTTTTTTAGATATAAAAGCAACATTTCTTTTTAAGCCCTCGAATTTTGTCCTTTTTAAGGGCGAATTTTTGAAAACCTTGTTAAAATCCTCCTTTTCCATTTTTTGCCATGCAACTAAATCTAACGAAAATACTGATGGGAGAGGGGCAAAGTCATCAACTAATGTTGTTAAAGGACTTTTATTCCATGGACAAACATCCTGACAAATATCGCAGCCAAATATCCAATTACCAAATTGCCCTTTTAGCTTATTAGGTATTGTGCTGCTTTTATTCTCAATGGTTTGATATGAGATACACCTATTGCTGTCAATTACACCGGGTTCAACAATGGCATTAGTAGGACAAGCATCAATGCATTTGGTGCAGTTTCCGCAATAATTGTGGCTATGGGATTGGTCATATTCCAATTCTAAATTAATTATCAGCTCGCTTATAAATACAAATGAGCCTGTTTGTTTATTAATAAGGCAACTGTTTTTGCCTATCCAGCCTAAGCCTGCTTTTACAGCCCAAAGCTTGTCTGAAACCGGAGCCGAATCAACAAACATCCGTCCTTGCAATTCGGGGTAAAAATCAAATAAAAAATCCCAAAGGAGGTTCATTTTATTTTTTAATACAGAGTGGTAATCAACACCATAGGCGTACTTTGCTATTTGCGGAATATTTTTTGGTTGTTGCTTTTCGGGATAGTAAGATGTAATTAACGAAATAACACTTTTTGCCCCTTCAACAAGCAGAGTAGGGTCTGCTCGTTTATTAGTATTGCGCTCCATATATTCCATTTGGGCATTATAACCTGCCTCTATCCAACTTGAATATTGCTTATTAAAACCATCTAATTCTTTAGCTTTTGAAATACCAATGCCGTTAAAGCCAAGCTCTAAAGCTTTTTGTTTTATTAATGAAGTAAGCTTTTTTTTTGAATATTTCACAAGATATTAATTTGCTGTTTTTAACCGTTAATTTTTTTAGGGTTTTTATTTGAGGATACCTCTATGTTTATATTTTTTAATCGCTGAGGACGCTGAGTTACGCTGAGTTTTTTGTTTATTTTTCTTTGCGTCCCTCTGCCTCTCTGCGGTTTAGTTTTTATTTAACAGCAGTGCTGCGTTTATTGTTTTTAACCGCTGGGTTCGCTGAGTTACGCTGAGAGTTTTCATTTATTTTTCTCTGCGGTTTATGTATATTGTCATATTAAAAAAGTTTACCCTGATTGCCGGTGTGTATTTTACCGAGGTGAGTAAAAGCCTTTTCGGTAGCTTCGCGTCCCCGTGGGGTACGTTTAATAAAGCCTTCCATAATTAAAAAGGGTTCATAAACCTCTTCTATTGTGCCACCATCTTCACCCACAGCGGTAGCTATGGTACTTAACCCAACAGGTCCGCCCTTAAACTTATCAATAATTGTCGATAGTATTTTATTGTCCATATTGTCAAGTCCGTACTGGTCAATATTCAATGCTTCGAGCGAGAATTTTGATATTTCCAAATCAATGGAACCGTTTCCTTTTACCTGAGCAAAATCGCGAACCCTGCGCAGTAAAGCATTTGCTATTCGTGGGGTTCCTCTGCTGCGCGACGATATTTCGTGGGCGGCACTATCGTCAATAGGCACTTTTAATATTGATGCCGAGCGTTTTACAATTTTTTTCAGAATTTCGGCATCATAATACTCTAGGTGCGAATTAATACCAAACCGGGCACGTAGCGGACTGGTTAATAACCCCGAGCGGGTAGTTGCCCCAATAAGTGTAAATGGGTTTAGTGTTAACTGAACCGAGCGTGCACTGGGCCCTTTATCAATCATTATATCAATGCGAAAATCTTCCATTGCTGAGTAAAGGTACTCTTCAACAATTGGGTTCAGCCTGTGTATTTCATCAATAAAAAGCACATCTTTTTCCTCAAGGTTGGTAAGCAGTCCGGCCAAATCGCCTGGTTTGTCGAGTACCGGACCCGATGTAATTTTAAACCCTACATTGAGTTCATTGGCTATTATATTTGCCAAAGTTGTTTTTCCCAGACCCGGTGGGCCGTGAAGTAAAACATGATCTAAAGCTTCGTCTCGCATTTTGGCTGCTGTAACAAAAACTTTAAGGTTTTCAACAATTTTGAACTGTCCGCTAAAATCATCAAAAACCAAAGGCCTAAGCTGTTGTTCAAACTCTTTATCGTTTGAAAAATCATCATCTTCTCTTATATCAAATTCTGAGCTCATATTTATATGTTATACCATTTTAAAATCAAAATTACTGGTATAAATACCGATGTAGAATCAAAACTGATATACAAATGCTAATGAAGTATATTGGTAACTTTGATTCACAATCGGTATTATGGTAAAAACCAAAGCAATATTAATAAAAAAAAGGGGTTTTAGCATTTTTATCCTGAATTATGCATGAGTTTTTTGTTATGAAAAGTCAAAATACAATAAATAAAGGGGAGCGCAGAAATTCGACTTGCAGAAATAGCCGTAGCTATTTTGAGAATTCTCTTTATTTGCAGTAGTTTGGCTTTGGAATAGATAAATTTATGCATAATTCAGGTTATATAGCCACTAAATTACAAAAGCTCAAAATATTACAAAGGGGGAGTTTCGTTATTCACCCTTGCAAAGTAGGGGTGTGGTTATTTGGTCTGTTTTTTTTTCTTTGCTGTGCTCTCATTATATTCGTTTTCGAGTTTCACAATTTTTTCAGATACCTGTTTATAAACTTTTACAAATTGTTTGGTATTGCTAGTATAATAATCAATTGTATTTTTAATCTGTTTTTGCGAAACGTTATGCTTTTTAAGAACATCGCTATAAAACAGTCTTATTCTGGTTGAATCTGAGGTAACACTATAACCTTTTACAGCAAGTGTTGCATCGGCCATATGAATATCAACCAAAATATCAACAAACTTGTCTTCGTTAATAATATTGCTGTTGTTTTGGTTTGAACAGCTTTGCAGTAGTACAATGGTAAGTATGGTTATTAAGTATTTCATTTGTTTATTGTTTTTTTATCACAGAGAACGCTG
>CBDUWQ010000266.1:0-4211 GCA_965370965.1 uncultured Bacteroidales bacterium | reverse complement strand
TACGGTACTCTTTATGTAAACGCAAAGTAATTACAAACCATATAATTAATAGGGCAAATAAAAATACTGAGAAATGTATAAGTTTAATAAATGAAAGAATTCCGAGGATACTTAATAAAATACCTGATATCAAGGCTGCAATTTCATTAATGGTACCATCAATTTTAGCTTGAATATCAAAACGGATGCTTTTTTTGAGCGATTGGTACAATAATTTGAATGCCGGAACTTCAAGTGCATCTTTAAGAGTTTTATTAAATAGTTTCCCCATTGATATAAACAGGAAGAAATATATAAAACCAGGGGCAACTGTGTCAAAACCACTTATATAGCCTATAATTATAGCAATACCGGTAAATACTATTAAAAGTAATGATGATAGCATTAAACTAACTTTTAAGCCATAGGTTTTCATTAATTTACTATAAACAAAGGTTTTAATAATGAAAGTAAATATCATCATTGAACCGGTAAAAAAACCGAGGTATTTTGCCAAATCTTCCTCAAGTGGGTATTTCTCGTTTGTAACAACCAAAAACGAGTATTGAACAAAAAAGGCTGCAAACATTGAGAATATTACAAAAAGAGCCATGTATGTTATGTATGGGTCTTTAATAAAATCTTTTAGTTTTACTTGTTGCTCTTGGTTTTTATCTTTTTCAGATTCTTGATCATCTTTGTTTATGTTATCAATTTTAAATTTACGAAGTATTATTGCCTCAAATAACAATGCACCTATAATACTTATGGCACTTATAACCAGTAAGTTTTTTGTTCCATGTAAATGAATAAGTATTACAGGTATTGCATAGCTGCTTATAATAATTCCAAATACCTGTCCCGAGTCAATAATACCGTATAACCGTTTGCCTTGGCGCAGATTAAAAATACGGCCAACTGTGCCCCAAAAAGCAAGAATAGCAAGAATATTTAATGGCCCCAATAATATAAAAACCAAAAAAACAGCCCAATTGGCATCGGTAATTTCAAAAAATATCCGTAGTAATACAGTTATTAATGATATAAACAGTAAAGTACTATTTGCAAGTTTCGAAAATTTTATTTTACTCTGAAATTTTGAGAATATACTTGTAAGTACTATACCCAATAGCCCTGAGACTATATATGCTTTGGGTATCATATCTTCAGGGTAGGTTTTTAAAAATAACGTATGGGCGCCTATGTCAAATGTTCCGTAAAAAATACCTAAAAAAACCGATTGAGCAATAAGAAGTAGAACAGGTGCAACTTCATTTGCTTCAATATTTAGACTTTTAAAAATTTTTAACTTTTCACTCATGGTATATGTTGCTAATTTATAAAAATAATTCTAACAATAATGTCTTTTGGCTTGTAAAATGCAATGAATTATTTTTTTAATTAAAAAAAGTAGTTTTTTTTTATTAAAAAAAGCAAGCTATTTATTATATATATATATCATTAAATCAAGTTGTTAGACTATGTAGTTGATGGTTTGAAAATAGCATATTTTATTAGGGTTTAAATTTTATTGTTGAATTATTGTTTAATTTTTTTAATTTTGATTGTAGAACTCATGTAAAAAAAATATGTTTGGACCAGCTAATTCAAGTTTAGAAGCGAAATATAATGTAAGACGCGAAGTTGTTTTTGTGGTAATGAGCGGATTGTTTTTAGGATCGCTTGCCATGTTAAATATTCTTGGCATTTCGCGTTTAATTGATCTTACATTTACTATTGGTAATAAGGAAGTGCCTTTCTTTTTATTTATTGGTGTACTGCCTTATCCTATAACATTTTTATGTACCGATTTTATAAGCGAGCTTTATGGCAGAAGAAGAGCTAATATGGTTGTTTGGGTTGGTTTAATTTTAAATTTATGGGTTTTATTTATTGTTTGGGTGGGTGGTAAGCTACCTCCTATTCCTGAAATGATACCGTCAACCGGTTTGCCATCAGTTAATGATAACAACTATGTGTTTTTTGCCATTAGAAAACTTACTTTTGGAGCTACGGGGGCATCTATGATAGCTTATCTAACGGCTCAGTTTGTTGATGTTAGTGTATTTCATTTTTTAAAAAAATTAACTAAAGGCAAAATGCTTTGGTTAAGAAATAATGGTTCAACCTTAACAAGCCAAATGGTTGACTCGGTGGCTGTGGTTTTAATTACCTATTTTTATGCTAAAGCAATTATTATACCTGAGGGAGAAACAGTTGTAGGATATTTAATAGTATTGATTTTATCAAACTATATATTTAAAATGAGCGCTGCCTTGCTTGATACCGGTCCTTTTTATCTTGGGGTTAAATATTTATCAAAGTATTTAAATATTGACCCATTAGAGAATTATAAGACTAATGATAAAGCTGAGGGAGTATGATGAAATATAGTTGTATTTCAACTAATTGCTATCAAGTATATCCTGAGCTGAAAAAGTTTTGCGGATTTTATTTTTTGAATACTTAAAGCCAATTACCATAATATCATCAATTTGATCTGAATTGCCTTTCCACGCCTCAAAAGTTCGGTGTAGTATTGCAGGGTGCTCCTTAACCGGGCGATAATTTATGTCGGCAAGTAGCTTTTTAAATCTGGCAAAGTTGAATTTTTTATCTCCTGACTCTTCAAATTGCGATGTGTAGCCATCTGAGAACATATAAACAATGTCGTTTTCTTCCAGGTTAATAGTTGTATTAGTAAAAATTTTCTGAATATTATCATAGTATTCGCCAATAGGGTATATGCTCCCTTTGTATGTAATTGGTTCCCCATTTCTTAATAGAACCAAAGGTCGCTGGGCACCTGCAAATTTCATTTCGTGAGTGTCTAAATCAATGCTGCAAACAGCTGTATCCATTCCTTCAAACCGTTGCTTTTTTTGATTGTTGTAAATTAAAAGGTCGCTAATTTCTGCGTCAATACGCGAAAGTATAAGAGCTGGGTCGTCAATATGCTCATAGTTTACCAAATGGTTTAAAATTGTTATTCCTATCATGCTCATAAAAGCACCCGGAACCCCATGTCCGGTGCAATCAGAAGCTACAATTATTATTTTGTTTTTTATTTTTGAAAACCAATAAAAATCACCACTTACAATATCGCGTGGTAAAATATAAACAAACGATTCGGGAAATAGCTTAATAAGATCTTCCGATAAGGGTAGTAACGAATCTTGAATATGCTGTGCATAGTTTATGCTGGCAGTTAAGTCGTCTCGTTTATTTTCAATTATGTTTTTTTGGTGGTCAAGCAGTTTGTAAGCTTCATTGAGTTTTCGGTTTGATTGGTATAAAAATTCTGATTGTTCCTCGATTTGGTTGTTTCGCTCTTGAATATTATTTACCATTCGGTTGAAATTCTCAGAAAGGGTTGATATTTCATTATGTCCTTCCACCGTAACCCTTTCAGAGTAGTCACCATTGGCAATGATTTTCGATTTATTAATTAAATGCATTATTGGCTGAACAATAAGTTTTGAACGAAAATATATTATTAAATAAACCAAAGTAATTGAGATTAATAGAATAAGAAATATTTTGATTTTCTCATTACGCATAAACTGCAATTGGCTTGAGGTATCGTTGGCTATTCTAATAATATTGCCGCTATAAATTTTAGGGTCAATACCGGGCAGATAAAAATAGGTGTAGTTAATAAAATTTTCATCGTCCTCATTATAAGGAATTGTAATTACCTTGCCTTTTATTAACTCGGGGATACTTGATAGGTGTTCTGGAATAAATTCATTACGCAAATTTAGTGGTGATGGTTTGCCTGATGCAAGAAAAAATAGGTTTACCGATACCAAATTTGGTTTCTTTAGTGGAATTTCTTCCAAATGGCTAATCATGTATTCGTATATTTTATCGGCCTGAGTACTGTAAAGACCAATTTCAATAATATACTTGCCATCATTTGTAGGTTGATAACTGTACTTTTTATACCTTTTTGTTTTGGTTTCAAAGAAAAATTTTGGACTATCAAACTTTTCGCCATTAAAAACATTTAAGAGGTACTGTTTATGAGCTTTGCTAAAACTAAAAAAGTTAATATACAAATCTTCTCTAAAGGTGGTGTTTACAACTATTCCATCGCGGTTTATTACATAAAGATCAATATTGCCAACATCCATACCAAGCTTTTTGCGTATGGTGTTTAAATCGGTATTTTCAATATTAAAAGTATTTGCAAAATAATCATTAACTAATTTGTTGCTAAAGTTACGCAT
>CBDUWQ010000265.1:0-4305 GCA_965370965.1 uncultured Bacteroidales bacterium | reverse complement strand
TTACCTAAATATCTAAAATGGAATCGTGATGAAGTTTCGTAGTGTGCATTAATGCAGCGAAGCGCATCAAAAAGTTTTGCAAGCGTAGCCATTGTTACGATAAAAAACTTTGAAGTGAGCATTTGTAGCAGTATTGTGCAATATGGAACTGTAATAGATTTTCATTTTAGATTTTTAGGTATTATATTGAAATGTTATATTTTTTTGAAAAATACTACCAAAATCACAACATGCTAATAACTAACATTTTACTGCCAAATAGATAGATTTATGAATTAATCAGGTTAAAGTGTATCGTTTAATTGTTATTTTTATGGCTGTTTAATAATTTGGTGTTTTCTTGCAAAAAAACTAACAACTATAATATGGGTTTACTAAATATACTAACACAAAAAAAGTTTTGGAAAATTCTGTTGTATGGATTCTTTTTATATCTGTTATTGTTTATGTTGGTTTTAATAGGATTGCGAGTATATACATATCATGGTAAATCATTCCCAATACCCGATTTTAAAGGGTTAAAATTCGATAGGGTTCAAGAAATTGCAGAATCAAGAGACTTAATAGTTTACATAAATGATTCAACCTTTATACCTTATCTGCAAAGGGGCAGTGTAATTGACCAATATCCCCGACCCGGGGTAAATGTAAAAAAGAATAGAACAATATTTTTAACTATCAATGCGTTTAATCAGGTAAAGGTTAAAATGCCCAATGTAGTTGGAGTATCGTACAGGCAGGGCAAAACAACATTAGAGAGCCGTGGGCTAAAAGTTGGCAAACTTATTTATGAGCCCGATTTTGCAAAAAACAATATACTTAGGCAAAAACATATGGGTAAAGTTATTAAACCCGGCGATATGATTGAAAAAGGACAATATATTGATTTGGTATTGGGAAATGGATTAGGACGAAGTACATCGTTTGTGCCCGAATTGTTTAAACTGCCTTTTAATAGGGCTGTTAATGAAATTAACGATGCCTATTTTAATGTGGGTATTGTATCTTTTGACACATCAGTATATAACTATAACGACTCATTAAATGCACTGGTTTGGAAACAGCGCCCGGCTTATTCAAAAAATTCAAGAAGCGTTATGGGTTCCAAAATAAACATATGGCTTACTGTAAGCCCCGATAAGTTTCCAAAGCCCGATACCGCTAAAACATACTAAAAGTATTTAAGTGAATATGAGAAGTTTTTTATTGATTGTATTGACCCAGTTTATTCTTATTTCGGTTTTTTCGCAAGAGGTTTTAAACGATTTGTTTGTAAATCCTGCATTGGTCAATAAAAAGTGCCATGCTACAAATAAGTCGGCAAAAACAGCTCTTGAGTTGCCATTTTTCGATGACTTTAGTGTTATTTCCGATTATCCGAACGATGAGTTATGGGAAGATAAACATGTTTTTATTAATGCCACATACCCCATTAACCCACCATCAATTGGTGTTGCAACCTTTGACGGTGTTAATGCTAATGGTTTTGTGTACGAATCGTTATCAGAAACCCCATCGCCTGCCGATACCCTTACGTCAAACATTATTGATATGAGGACTGTTAACCAAAATGCCACCTATTTAAGTTTTTACTATCAGCCTCAGGGCAATGGCAATGCTCCCGAATTTAATGATTCGCTGGTGCTTAATATTATCTCAAAAAATTCGGCATACAGGGTTTGGTATGATAATGGCACCGACTATAAATCATTTGTTCGCGACAGCTTGTTAATACCGCAAAGCTATATAGACACACTTGAGTTTAAACTTGTGAACATAAAATTGGATAACCCTGCTTTTTTTACCGATAGTTTTCAAATACAGTTTATTAATTATGTGAGTATTCCGGGTCTTTTTAACCCATCGGGACGAACAAATGCCGACCATTGGAATATTGACTATGTTTATTTGAATGATGATCGCTCGCAGGGCGATACAATTTTTCATGATGTTGCTATGGTTGAACCATCAAGTCTGTTTATGTCAAATTTTAACTCGGTTCCGTGGAGACATTTTGAGACGGTAATATTAAAGGAGCTGGATGATTTAAAATTTCATATCAGGAATAACGATGAAATAATGAGATCAATGCATCAACTTATAGTTGGCATTACCGATTTGAAAGATAATACAGTCAATAATTTTTATATAGGGCAACAGAACCTGAATAAATTTATGAATTATTCCGATTTGTTATGGAATTTTAATACATCGCCCATTGAGTGGTATGAGGCTGATAGTGCTATTTTTGAAGTGAGTGGGGAATTGTTAACCGGCGATGCCGATTTTGCTGATAATAATTACACTTCACGTATTGTGAAATTTAAAAATTATTATGCCTACGACGACGGTACTGCCGAAAAAGCTTATGGTGTTGATGCTGAAAATGCAAAGGTTGCATATAAATATAAAATTTATAAAGGCGATTCGCTGCGAGCAGTACAAATGCACTTTGTTCGTAACAAAGAGGAGTACTCAGCAATGCAATCATTTACATTATGTGTGTGGGACAATTATAATGATGAGCCGGGTAATATTATTATTAAAGAATCGGGTAAAAAACCTGTATTTACCGATAACCTGAACGAGTTTGTTACCATCAGGTTTGATACTACCATTTATCTTGAGGGAACTTTTTTTATTGGTTGGGAGCAAAACTCCGATGAGTTAATGAATCTTGGTTATGATGCAAATACCATAAGGCAGAAAAAAATATTTTATAATGTAAGTTCGTCATGGTATGAATCAGATTATATGGGCTCGCTTATGATGCGGCCAATTTTTAGCCAAAATAAGTTGGAGAATTCCATTATCGAAAATAAAAAAGTATTGCCGTTAAAAATTTCACCTAACCCATCAAACGGTTTCATTATAATAAATAGTGAGTCAGGTTTTGCTCGGGGGCAGATGCAGGTTTTCGATTATCTTGGCAAAACAGTTTTTAAAGGGCAGGTAAACACAAACGAAACAATAAACTTAAACTTAAACCATTTGAATAACGGACTGTATATTGTAACCTATTATAGCCAAAAAGGTATCCAAAAATCGGCTCGTTTGGTAATTTCAAAATAAATTGTGATGGACAAAAACAACAATATTGAGGAGTTAGATGAGCAGAATGAGTTGTTTGAGCATTTTCGCTATATTGTTGATGGCGGTCAACGACCATTACGGGTTGACAAATACCTTCAGAGTAAAATTGAAAATGCATCACGTTCAAAAATACAGTCTGCTGCCGATAATGGTAGTATTCTTGTAAACAACAAAAAAACAAAGTCAAATTATAAAGTAAAACCGGGCGATGTTGTAACCATAGTATTGGAGTATCCACCGCGCGAGATTGAGATAATACCTGAAGATATTCCATTAAATATAGAATACGAAGACGATAGTTTTGTTATTGTAAATAAGCAGCCGGGTATGGTTGTGCATCCAAGTTATGGGCATTATTCAGGCACATTAATTAATGCTTTAGCATACAGGTATAAAAATTTGCCCATTTTTAATGGTAGCGACGCCCGCCCGGGGTTAGTTCACCGTATCGACAAGGATACATCGGGTTTGCTTGTAATAGCAAAAAACGAAGAGGCCAAAAGTAAAATATCATTACAGTTTTTTGAGCATACCACACACCGTAGGTACGTTGCACTGGTATGGGGTAGTTTTAATGAAAATGAGGGTGTTATTACAGGGCATGTTGGGCGTAATATTAAAAATCGCAAAGTAATGGATGTTTTTCCTGATGGTGAGTTTGGGAAACATGCCATAACACATTACAAGGTATTGCAACGCCTTGGGTATGTTACTTTAGTAGAGTGCCGACTTGAGACAGGGCGTACACACCAAATACGTATTCATATGAAGCATATTGGACACCCTTTGTTTAATGATGTAGATTATGGTGGCAACGCAATACTTAAAGGCACAACTTTTACTAAATATAAGCAGTTTGTGCAAAACTGTTTCAAACTAATGCCACGCCAGGCACTACATGCCAAAGAGCTTGGATTTGTTCACCCCGCAACTAATAAGTATGTAAAGTTTGAGTCAGAAATACCAACCGATTTTCAAAGCGTAATTGATAAGTGGGAGGGGTATGTGGCAACTCGTAACGATAAGTGATAAATTTTTTTGTCCCGTTATATCTTTAACCAAAAGCTACACTTTGTTAATCTAACCTCAAAACAACTGACCTAAGCAGATTTGAGATGAGACGCTTTAGCCCCGAAGTGCTTGTATGGTGTTAGACAGGGGCGTAATCACACAGCCTTGGGTTGGTCATTGAGCTTGTCGAAATGAAGCCCA
>CBDUWQ010000264.1:0-4379 GCA_965370965.1 uncultured Bacteroidales bacterium | reverse complement strand
GATAATCAATATGTTAACTGCTTTTTCAAAAAGTTTATGAATTATTCAGGATAGGGTTAATAATGAAAAGGTTATAGTTTTTGTTGCTACAGCAAAAGGTCACTACTTTGATAAATAAAAGACATTAATGCAGAAAGTCTTGCCCGAACAATTAATACCGATTGTGAATCAAAGTTACCGATATACTTTATTAGCATTTGTATATCAGTTTTGATTCTACATCGGCATTGTTTACTCCCGTCCTTCATGGGGATACCAGTAATTTTGATTTTAAAATGGTATAAAAAGGCTGTAAGCAAACAATAATAATATGGAAAGCATAGTAACCGATGCAAGGGAACGGTTTAGCTTAGAAAAACAGACAAATAGCTATATTGAGTTGTATAGGGGGTTGGTGTAATTTTCTAAAATAATCCAAATACTTTTTTTAATTTGGAATCCAACTCATTTAGTTCCTTGCTTTTAAGTTGTCCGATTTTTCCAATAACCAATTCAATTTCAAGGGTTGCCAACTTTGTTACTCTAATTAAACATGTTTTTTTCAATTTATTAGTATCGTCAGGTTCTAATAAAATATCAGTTTGTTCGCTCCACTTAAATTGAGTGGTAATAAATGTTACAATTATATCAACATTACCTATATAAAGTACAACCGCAGGTCTTTTCTTAACTCCCTTTAAGTTTGTAAAAGGGAAAGGTATCAATACAATATCTCCTTTCTTCATCAAAACTTTTCAATTAAATCAGACTCATCATATATATCCTCTTCATTATTTAAAAAATCAAAAGATTTTGATTTTGAAGTTAATTTCATTATCTCGTTTGTGAGTTTTTTGTCATTATACGACTTTAAAAGGAAGTCTATATAGTCCGAAACTTCTTTTAACCTCCAATCAGGAAGTAATGAGATATTATTAATAGTTTTATTTATTAAAATGTCTCTCTCCATAATTTAAGTAATTATATTATAAAATTCAATTTATACTCAAATGCTTTTGTAAGTGAAATCTTTATACAAATATAATCATTTTATTCTACAAGTTTTAATATTGGCGGCATACCCGATATGGTAAAAGATGGTTTTAATGGCTTTTTATGTAATGATATAAATGCAAGCAGTTTAGCTAAAACAATTAAAAAGGCTGTAAATACAGAATTTAATAGGGATAGCATTGTAACCGATGCAAAAGAGCGGTTTAGCTTAGAAAAACTGGCAAATAGCTATATTGAGTTGTATAGGGGGTTGGTGTAAAAAGAGATACCACGGAGAACACAGAGTACACAAAGGAATTATCTGCATATTTGTATCATAGTAGCACATTAAAACAACAGTAGAATCGTATCTTTATGTGTCCATAAGTTCGGTAATTTTTTTTTGTTAGTCCTGTCGATTTTACTATAATTTCAATATAGACTGAGTATTTCTTTCTATAAAAATCAATTAATTCGTCTCTAAAATCTGGAAAAGTTCATCAAGTTTTGGTGTCAAAATAATTTCTGTTCTACGGTTTTTTGCCCTTGCTTGTGGTGTTTTTGCAAGGTCAATAGGCGTATATGGGCCACGTCCGGCAGCAGTAACCCTGTTTGGGTTCATGTTTGAATTTTTAAGTAAAATTTTTACAATTGAGGTTGCCCTTTTTGCGCTTAAATCCCAATTATCCTTAATATCACCCGATCCGCGCATAGGTACATCATCGGTATGCCCTTCAACCAAAATATTAATATCTTTGTTTTGCTCTAAAACACCTGCTATCTGTTTAATTGCTTTTTGCCCTTTTGGGTCAACGTCCCACCGGCCTGTTTTAAACAGCAGTTTCTCATCCATAGTTACATAAACTTTGCCGTTGCGTTGGTGAATTGTTAGCCCTTTATTTTCAAAACCTAATAATGCATCGGTTATTTTTGCCTTTAGCGCATAAACCGCCGAGTCTTTGCTATGTAAAATTTGCTCAAGGTCAATAAGCCTTTTGTTTTGTTGTTCAATTTGCAGTCTTTTTTGGTTAAGTGTCGAGTCCATTGCTATCAAAATGGCATCTCGCTCTTCAAGTTCCAGTTGTTTTGCCATTAATGATGCTTCAAGGGTTCTAAGCTCATCCTCTTGCATCTGTAAATCTTGTTTTGTTACCTGCAATTCGGCTAAAAGCAGGCGGGTTTCTTTGTCTCTCCCTTTTTCTGCAATGTCATTTGTGCTCGATAAATCATCATACATGGTTTTAAAAACCTTATATTGCCTTTTATAAAAACGCGCCGAGTCTTTCAAACTGCTTTTATTAATAGCTAAAGTTTCCATCCTTTTTTTAAGTTCCTCAAGTTCGGCATCCATCTCGGTATTCTGAACTGTTAAAGCCTCATTTTTACTTTTTAACGAGTCGCGTTCATGTACAGTAATTTCGTTTTTACCTTTTAACTCTTGAAACTGGCGAGTTGGCACACATGCACTTATCAATAATAATGATAATGCGAACATTAAAAATGATATTTTATTTTGCATACAATAATTTTTTAAAAAGGTAAATATACAATTAATTAAAAAAAAGTTTGTTGATTTAACTAATTTCAGCAAATTTGGTGTATTATTTATGAATCATATTATTTTTAGTGAAAAGTTTAAAATAAATTTTTCAAAGATGGCGATGTTATTTTAAAAGGAGATTACTTAATGTATTTAAGACAAAATTATTTTCAGGTTAATGATACTATTCCAACTAAAAAGTCTGAAATTAAGATAATTTCACAACCTGAGGCAAACACTGGTTTATCTGTTGAGAAAAATACGATAGAGATTGTCTCTTTAAGGTCTTTTTTGGTTGATTCTACTAGATTAGCAAAGCCAAAAAGAAAAATATGGCCTGTTATTAAAACAATACCTGTTGTGCCTGAAGATGATTCGGTTCAACACCCAACGTTTAATGTTCTGAATAATAATTTTATATTGCCGGCAGAGCACTCATTTTTTGACGGGTTAAGCTTTACTCCTTACAATCCGATATTAAAAAATAAATTTTTATTATTAAAGACATCAAAACACTATAATAGAAAGGAAAAAACCAATAGTGAAATAAAAACCACACAATTAGGACAACCTTTAATATCAAAAGAAAATATTGGAATTACCGTAGGGTTTTTATCAACCGATTGGATGTTGGGCATAATTATTTTATCACTTTTTTTATTTGGCTGGATACGTGTTGGGTTTAACCGGTATTATCAAACTGCAATTCAGGCATCATATAATTTTTTTACTGCCCGCCGAATTTTTGAAGAATCAAATATTACTCGAAGCCGTGTTTTTTATTTTATGAACCTACTTTTTATCATAAATGCTGCCCTTTTCCTTACTCAATTTTTAGAATACCATCATGTTTCTATATATAATTTAAGTGGTATTTTACTATTTTTAGTACTAATTGCGTCAATATTAATACTATACATGGTAAAAGCCTTTTTTTTATACTTATTTGATTTTGTTTTATTAGCAAACAGGAGTTTTGCATCATATAATTTTACAGTTTTTTTATATAATAAAATGGCAGGATTTTTATTATTGCCCATAATCTCAATACTTCCCTTTGTGCCTCAGTATATGACATTTTGGTTGTTTTTGGCGGGTGCTTTTATAATAATAATGCTATATTTTTTTAGAATTTTCAGGGGATTGCAAATAGGTTTTAAAAATAGGCTTTCTATTTTCTATTTGATTTTGTACCTTTGTGTACTTGAAATTATGCCTGTAATGATACTCTTTAAAGTACTTTATTCTTATATGTAATTATCTATCAGGCAATTGGTGTAACAAAAAAACTCAATAAATTGAAAATTAAGAAGATTCTTGTATCTCAACCTGAACCGGAGACAGAGAAATCACCTTATTATGATTTAGCTGAAAAGCATAATCTGAAAGTTGATTTTAGGTCGTTTATACAAGTTGAACCCGTAGAAGTAAAGACTTTTAGAAAAGAGAGGATTAATATTTTGGACTATTCTGCTGTAATATTTACAAGTAGGACAGCTGTTGATCACTATTTTCGTATTTGTGAAGAGATGAGGGTTACAGTTCCTGATTCGATGAAATATTTTTGTGTGTCGGAAGCCACGGCTTTTTACCTTCAAAAATATATTGTTTACCGAAAGAGGAAAATATTTTTTGGTAAAAGTAGGTTTGAGGATTTATTGGATATTATAGTAAAGCATAAAGATGATAAATTTTTACTCCCATTGTCGGATATGCATAAACCCGATATACCAAAAAAGCTTGAAAAATTAAAAATAACATTCAAGGTTGCTGTTTTATACCGTACTGTTGCCTCTGATTTGTCTGATTTATCAAATGTTGATTATGATGTTTTGGTATTTTTCAGCCCATCGGGAATTAGATCATT
>CBDUWQ010000263.1:0-4396 GCA_965370965.1 uncultured Bacteroidales bacterium | reverse complement strand
ATTCAAAAAAACTAAAAAAAGTGTTTTTTGATGGTTTATGAATTATTCAGGCTAATAACATCCACAGTAATGGTTTGTCCGGGTTTTAATTTTACTAACCTCTCCATATACTCATAAATATTATGTATTTTTGCTCCTTCAATTGCCACTATAATATCGTGCTTTTTCATGCCGCCATTGTAGGCCGGTTCTTTTGGTATAACAGCATCAACCCTTAGTCCTTTATTATCTGAGTTTCCAAAATTTGGCATAATACCAAGTTTAACCTTAAGTCCGCGCGAATGTTTCGATCTTTTTTTTGGTCCCGATTCTTTAAAAGTGAGGTTTTTTTCTCTGTTAATTATGTTAACGGTAAAGTTGTAAATATAATTATTCAAAAGTTTAAGACCACTAAAATTAATTTTCCCAATTACATCTAATGGTGTATGGTAGGCTTCATGCACTCCTGTAGAGAAAAAGAATACTGGAATATCTTCAGCATAGAATGAGGCATGATCAGATGGGCCAAATCCATTCTGCGAAACGCTTAGTTTTAAACTACTGCCTTTCAATAACTTATTTAATATTTGCTCGCCTTCGGCAGATGTTCCTACGCCACCAACAAAAAGCTCATTATTATTTTTTAGGCGACCAACCATATCAATGTTTACCATGGCTTTTATTTTTGTTAAATTAACGGTTGGGTTTGCTGTAAAATACTTTGAGCCTATTAGCCCTATCTCTTCGGCACCAAATGCTATAACAATAACACTGCGTTTTAGGTTATTTTTATTGTTTGCTAATTTCTCGGCAATTTCCATTATCGATGCTATTCCCGATGCATTATCATCGGCTCCATAATGTATGGCTATTGTATCGGGCATGCGCGATGAGCTGTTTGAACCACCAAATCCCAAATGGTCGTAATGACCTCCAATAACAACATACTCATTGCTTAGCATTTTGTTGGAGCCTTTAATATAGGCTACTACATTTTGGGTTTTTACTTTATTAAAAACAATTTTAGACATGCTCGAAACTGTTGTGCCGCAACTGAATGATATAGGTTTTTTACTTGTATTTAATAATACTTCAAGGTTTTCGATGGTTTTTTGCGATTGTGTTAGTATTTTATTTGCAACTGTTCGTTTTACATGTAATACCGAAATACCGAAGTTTGATTCTGTTTGGTCGGTCATAAGGCGAATTAGTTTATCGCGTTTGTTGAACTCAACACCCGATACAAAAATAATTCCTGCTGCTCCTTTTTCTTTAGCAGTAAGTACTTTTGAGCGTTCGTTAGCATAAGGTATATATTTGCTGTTGGCATTATCGAGCTCGGGGTCGCCTCGTAGTGCCATTACCCATTTTCCATTTACATTAATGCCGGCATAATCGTTCCATTTTATGCTGTCGGTATCAATATTAAACCCAAACCCGACAAATACCACTTTTGCTTCAACTTTTGCATTTGCAGAATAACTGAGGGGCGTAAAGTCAGTGCCCAATATGGACGAAAAGCCATCAATTTTCAGATAACAATCTTTGTCGGCGGTTACTTTTGTTACCACATCAAAATATTGAAAATATGAGTCGCCAAATGACTTATAACCAAGGTTTTTTAAATAGTTGCCAATATATTTGGCTGCAACCGTACCTTCGGGAGTGCCAGGCTTTCGACCTTTTAATGAATCGGATGCCAAAAAACTTATGTAATTATTGAGTTCTGCTTTAGTTATTTCGGCATTTTTTACCTGGCCAAATATCGTACTTACAATACTTATAATGAATATCGTTGTTAATATTTTTCTCATAATTAGCAGTATTAAAAATATGTATTGCTACAAGTTATAAAATATTTATATATCCGTATATGTTTCAGCAAGCATTATTTATACTTTTGTGTATGCAAAATGTAAAATCATACAATATAACTATTTCAGGAAAGGTGCAAAATGTAGGTTTTCGTTACCATACCAAAGAAAAAGCTATACAGTTGGGCATTAAAGGTTTTGTAATGAACAAAGCCAATGGCAAGGTATATGTTGAGGCTGAGGGTACTGAGATAGATTTGAATGAATTTATTAAATGGTGCCATCAAGGGCCAAACTGGTCAAGGGTTTTAAACGTAAATGTAATTGAACAGCCATTGAGTGGCTTTAAAGGGTTTGAGGTAAGTTAATAATTCAAAATTGGTTATTAAATTATCTATTTTGTCGTATAGATAATGAGTCCATTCACAAAAGCAAGCATCGAATTTTTAGGTTAGCTTTTGTTCTCCATAAGTTTATCAAAGTTCTGATTAAGTTTTTCCCAATTGTGCATTTCTGTTTCAAGGTTACGCTTTAGCTGTTCATATTTTTCAAAAACAGAGTTGTTGTCAATGCTTTCAGGATTTGCCAATAAACCGTCCATCTTTTCAATTTCCGATTCTAACCTCATAATATTTGCTTCGCTATCGTAAACAAGTCTTTTGGCTTTGCGTATTTTTTTGTCAAGCTCTTTTCGATCTTCGTATTTTAGTTTACTGCCTAACTGTTTCTTTGTTTTAGCTTGCGTTGGCCGTTTTCTAACCTTGTTTAATTCATTAAGTGTTTCAAGTTTCTTTTTGTGTAAAAAGTCGGCAATGCCACCTAAATGCTGGCGCATTTTTTTATTACGAAATTCGTAAACCGTATCAACAATACCATTTAAAAAGTCGCGGTCGTGCGATACCAATATTAGTGAGCCATCGTACTTTATCAATGCGTTTTTTAAAATATCTTTCGATCTCATATCCAAATGGTTTGTGGGCTCATCAAGTACCAAAAGGTTGGCGGGTTCTAATAATAGTTTTGCCAACGATAAGCGGGCACGCTCGCCACCCGACAAAACGCTTACTTTTTTATCAATATCTTCGCCTCTAAACAGAAACGATGCTAGTATATCGCGAATTTTTGTGCGTATAGCACCTACTGCCACATCATCAATAGTTTGAAAAACAGTTTTGTTATCATTGAGCATTTCGCTCTGGTTTTGGGCATAATATCCAATTTTAATATTAGGTCCAATTTTTAGCTGTCCTTTATAATCATGCTGTCCAATAATAATTTTTGATAAGGTGGTTTTACCCTCGCCGTTTTTGCCTACAAAAGCAATTTTTTCGCCTTTTTCTAAAATAAAGTCAAGCTTATTAAGCACTAAATTGTCGGCAAAGCTTTTTGAAAGTTCTTTAGTTTCAACCACAATTTGACCCGAATGTGGAGCAGGAGGGAAGCGAAAATATATTGATGATTTATCAAGTTCATCAATTTCTATCCTATCCATTTTTTCAAGCATTTTAATACGGCTCTGCACTTGCACAGCTTTGGTTGCCTGATACCTGAATCGTGCAATAAATTGTTCTATTTCTTCAATTTTCTTCCTTTGGTTTTCAAAAGTAGCTTTTTGCTGTTCAAGCAGTTCGCTGCGCAGCTCAATGTATTTTGAATATGATACTTTGTAATCGTAAAGTTTTCCTAACGATAATTCTATTGTTCGTGTTGTAAGGTTATCTAAAAAAGCTTTATCGTGCGAAACAACCACAACAGCCCCTTCATATACCTTAAGCATATCTTCAAACCATTGTACCGATTCAATATCGAGGTGGTTGGTAGGCTCATCTAACAGCAACACATCAGGCTTTTGCAGAAGTACTTTGGCAAGTTCAATGCGCATGCGCCAACCACCACTAAACTCACCCGTTGGGCGTTCAAAATCGGTACGTAAAAAGCCCAGCCCCAGCAATGTAGTTTCAATATTGGCATGTATGCTATTGCCACCTAACAGGTTAAACCGTTCTGATTTTTCGGTCATCATATTTATTAATGCCATATAATCATCCGATTCATAATCGGTACGGTTTGCAATTTCATGGTTTAGCTTTTCTATCTCTTTTTCAAGTAATAAAATTTCGGTAAATGAACTCAGTGCCTCCTTAAAAACCGTTTTGGTATCAAAAACAGTCATATTTTGTGGCAAATAGCCTATTGTGCCATTTTTTGGTATCGAAACCTGTCCCTTGTCATAAGTTTGAAGTCCGTTTAAAACCTTTAGCAGGGTTGTTTTTCCTGCCCCATTTTTTCCGGTTAAACCGATGCGGTCGCGTGGGTTTATCAAAAAGCTGATATTGTCAAATAGGGGTGTTCCTGAAAATTCTACTGTTAAACCACTTACTGAAATCATTATTCAATTTTTAATAAGGGCTCAAAAGTAAAAAAAGATATTGGTATTGTACTAATAATATTTGTTTTCAATTATTGACTAATTTGATAAATGCCAAATTGCTGGAAAATGGTCAATAAGAATTAAATAAAAAAAAGCGATTTGTTTATAATATTACTGACTGAAGTTTCGCATCTAATCCACATTAATGTAAAGAGTTGATTGTGTGCATAAT
>CBDUWQ010000262.1:0-4558 GCA_965370965.1 uncultured Bacteroidales bacterium | reverse complement strand
TATGTTAACTGCTTTTTCAAAAAGTTTATGAATTATTCAGGTTATATAGATAAAACAGCTACAATAGTTTGATACCAACTTACAAAGATAAAAACCATCCCAAACGGAAGAGTTATAAGAGAGGAGTGGATTAAAACCAGTACCCTTATTAGCTTTTCAATACTCATTCCAACTTTTTATTTCCAGCTCTTTTGTTGTTATTTTACAAAAACTATAAATAAAGGCACTGGCAAGTCTGGCATTTGTAATAAGAGGAATGTTATAGTCAATAGCACTTCTACGTATAGTATAGTCATTGTTTAGTTCTTTTTTGCTTAAATTTTTTGGAATATTTATAACTAAATCAATCAATTTATTTTTCAAGTAATCTAACACGTTGGGTTGTGCATCCTCATCGGGCCAATGCAATACTGTGGCAAAAATTCCATTTAATTGTAAAAACTGGGCAGTTCCTTTAGTGGCAAAAAGGTTATAGCCTTTTTCAATAAGCATTTTGCATGAATTAACAAGTTCAACTTTAGAGCGCATGGGACCTGTACTAAGTAAAATATTTTTTTTAGGAATTGTATATCCAACCGAAAGCATTGCCTTAAGAATTGCTTCGTAGTAACTGTCGCCAATACAACCTACCTCACCGGTTGACGACATATCAACTCCCAGTATTGGGTCGGCTTTGGCAAGACGAGAAAAACTAAACTGTGGAGCCTTTACCCCAATGTAATCAAGGTCGAAAAATGATTTGTGAGGTTTTTCAACATTTTGCCCCAGCATAATTTTTGTGGCCAGTTCAATAAAATTAACCTTTAATACTTTTGACACAAAAGGAAAACTTCGCGATGCCCTGAGGTTACATTCAATAACTTTTATGTCGTTGTCTTTTGCCAAAAACTGCATATTGAATGGTCCCGAAATGTTTAGCTCTTTTGCTATGGCTCTGCTAATTTTTTTGATACGGCGCACGGTTTCAAAATACAACTTTTGTGGTGGAAATACCATTGTGGCATCTCCCGAGTGAACCCCTGCGAATTCAACATGTTCTGACAAGGCATAGCTAATTATCTCGCCTTTATTTGCCACTGCATCAATCTCAATCTCTTTTGCCTGCTCAATAAATTCAGAAATAACTACAGGATGCTGTTTTGATACTTTAGTTGCTAAAGTAAGAAAATGCTTCATCTCATCTTTGTTTGAAACTACATTCATGGCAGCTCCTGAAAGAACATAACTTGGACGAATAAGCAAAGGAAAGCCAACTTTGTCGGCAAAACCGTAAATATCGTTTATTGATGTTAGTTCGCTCCAGCGGGGTTGGTCAATTTCGAGCTTAT
Source organism: uncultured Bacteroidales bacterium (assembly GCA_965370965.1). Classification (GTDB taxonomy): domain Bacteria; phylum Bacteroidota; class Bacteroidia; order Bacteroidales; family SZUA-534; genus GH45. The sequence continues at coordinate 3,230 of CBDUWQ010000262.1, read as the reverse complement.
CCAGCATACCTGAGAATTTATTTCTATCCTCGGCTCTATCTATAGATATTGGCGATGTTCCCAAAATATTTACATTTTGCTGGTGCAAACGCATGGCAAGAGTATTTGCTATTTGCCCTCCGGTTGATATAATTATACCTTTTTCCTGCTCCAAATCGTGAATATCAAGAACCCGTTCCAATGAGAGCTCATCAAAATACAACCTATCACAAATATCATAATCGGTACTAACGGTTTCGGGGTTATAGTTAATCATAATACTACGGTAGCCCTCTTTTTTAATTGTTTGCAGAGCATTTACTCCACACCAGTCAAACTCAACACTTGAACCAATACGGTATGCACCTGAGCCAAGTACAGTAACTGATTTTTTATCGTGTGTAAAAACAACATCATGCTCGCTACCCGAATAGGTAAGGTACAAATAGTTTGTTTTTGCCGGATATTCGGCAGCAAGGGTATCAATTTGCTTTACAAAAGGTACAATACCCATTTTTTTGCGGAAATTCCTTACCTTATTTATTCCTACTTCAATGTCTTGTGATGTTGTGTTTAGTAGAATACGAGCTATCTGAAAATCGGAGAAGCCTCTTACTTTTGATTCTTTTAATACATTAAGCGGTATTTCATTTAAAGAATTATATGAGCTTAATTGGTCTTTTAGTGCAAAAATATTTTGCAACCTAACCAAAAACCATTTATCAATTCTAGTGAGTTCATGTATTTTGTCAATATCATAACCGGCTTTAAAAGCAGAATTTATGGCAAATATGCGCATGTCGGTGGGTTTTTGCAGCTCATGGTCAATATCATCGAATTTAATATTACGGTTGCCCACAAATCCATGCATTCCTTGTCCAATCATTCTTAGACCTTTCTGAATGACTTCTTCAAAGTTTTTTCCAATCGCCATTACCTCACCAACACTTTTCATGCTGCTGCCAATTTCTTTCGACACACCATCGAATTTACCCAAATCCCAGCGTGGTATTTTACATACTATATAATCAAGAGCCGGCTCAAAAAATGCACTGGTACTTTTTGTAACCGAGTTTTTTAATTCGTGTAAGCCAAAACCCAAACCCAGTTTGGCGGCCACAAATGCCAAAGGGTATCCGGTTGCTTTTGATGCCAACGCACTTGAGCGCGATAACCTTGCATTTACTTCAATAACACGATAATCCTCAGAGTGTGGGTCAAGTGCATACTGTACGTTACATTCACCAATTATTCCAATGTGGCGTATAATTTTTATGGCTAACTCTCTTAGTTTATGATATTCTGTATTTGTTAGTGTTTGCGAAGGAGCAAGCACAATACTTTCCCCAGTGTGGATTCCTAAAGGGTCAAAGTTTTCCATGTTGCAAACAGTAATACAGTTGTCGAAACGGTCACGCACCACTTCATACTCAACTTCTTTCCAACCTTTTAATGATTCCTCAACTAAAACCTGAGGTGAGAAAGAGAATGCATTGTTGCATAGCTTTTATAGTTCGTTGTGGTTTGAGCAAAAGCCTGAACCTAAGCCGCCTAATGTAAATGCGGCACGAATAATAATCGGATAACCCAATTTATTTACAGCTTTTTTTGCATCGATAAAATTATTAACAGCATAACTTTTTGCTGTTTTTACGTTTATTTCATCAAGTTTTTGTATAAACAAGTCTCGGTCTTCGGTATTTTTAATGGCCTGAACAGGTGTGCCAAGCACTTTTACATTGTATTTTTTGAGTATTCCTTTATCTTCAAGTTCAATACCACAGTTTAAGGCAGTTTGCCCACCAAAAGCCAAAAGCACTCCTTGTGGTTTTTCCTTTTTTATTACACGCTCAACAAATTCAGTTGTTATGGGTAAAAAATATATTTTGTCGGCAATATTTTCCGATGTTTGAACTGTTGCAATATTTGGGTTTATTAAAACGGTTTCAACACCTTCTTCGCGCATTGCTTTTAATGCTTGCGACCCTGAATAATCAAATTCTCCTGCTTCACCAATTTTTAAAGCTCCTGACCCAAGAACTAAAACTTTTTGTACCTTTCTCTCCATATTTAATGAATTTCAGATTGATAAACTTATGTTGTATTCTCTTTAATCATGTTAATAAAATGCTCAAACAAAAAAGCGGTATCGGTTGGGCCACCGGAGGCTTCAGGATGAAATTGTGTGGCAAATATTGGTTTGCTCACATGCTTTATCCCTTCGCAGGTGCCATCATTCAAATTAGTGAAATAGGGTAGCCAATTGTTATTTAATTTTTCATGATTAACGGCAAATCCATGGTTTTGAGAAGTAATATAACATTTGTTTGTGCCATGCTCAATTACCGGCTGGTTATGACTCCTGTGTCCATATTTAAGTTTATATGTTTCAGCACCACAGGCAATCCCAAGTAGTTGACTCCCCAAACAAATTCCAAATACCGGTTTTTTGCCTTCAATAGCCTTTCCAAGGTTTTCAATTGCTGGAATACAAATTGCAGGGTCGCCGGGACCATTGCTAATAAACAAGCCATCATATTTGTCATTGGAATAGTCATAATCCCATGGCACACGAATAACGGTTGTGTCAAACTTTAAAAGACTTCTTATTATATTGTACTTTACGCCACAATCAACAAGCATAATTTTGTACTTACCATTGCCGTAAATCTTTTTTTCTTTTATACTAACTTCATCTACCAGATTAGTGGTGTTAGGGTCGTACCACTTCACTTCTTCCTCATCAATTACAATTTTACCCAACATACAACCATGCTTACGCAGTACTTTTGTTAATGCCCGCGTGTCGATGCCAAAAATGGCAGGAATATTATTTTTGGTTAGCCAATGACCAAGGCTTTCTTGTGCATTCCAGTGGCTGTAATTAAAAGAATAGTCTGATATAACCAAAGCTGAAATTTGAATTTGCTCTGACTCAAAATATTTAAGCAGGTTATTTTCTGTTTCACGTTTGGGAACACCATAGTTGCCAATTAAGGGATAAGTAGAAACTAGTATTTGTCCACGGTACGAGGGGTCGGTTAAGCTTTCGGGGTATCCGGTCATGGCTGTATTGAACACAACTTCGCCGGCAACTGACTGATGAAAACCGAAAGATTGTCCCGAAAATTCTTTCCCATTTTCTAAAACCAATCTTGCGTTTCTTGTTTTTGCCATCAATTAAAATTTATAAAAGTTTAGAGGTGTTTATTTAGATACAACTATAATATTCTTATATTCAATACTATCGC
>CBDUWQ010000261.1:0-4774 GCA_965370965.1 uncultured Bacteroidales bacterium | reverse complement strand
ATACTCATCGCACTCAACATAGTTGTGAATTGCTTTCAGTTTGTATCTTTGAAATATTGAACACAGTAACTGACACAAATAGGTTTATCACGTTGCAGTTGTGAATTGCTTTCAGTTTGTATCTTTGAAATATTGAACACAGTACACCTGAGTTTAATGTTTTGTATCACAACTTGTTAACTTGATTTTTAGAAATAAAAAAACTGTGTTGAAATTAAAGAGTTTTGTTAATTGTAAGGCTCTTTTTAAATTGAAGGTTTCGCTCAAAGCGAAACCTTCAATATTTAAAAAAGTTCTAGTTGTTGAGGCATATCGGGTTTATCGGCCTCTTTTTTTCCATAAAAAAGCTCAATCATCCCAAATTGTTTATCGGTAATATTTAAAATGCCAATATGGCCGTGGGGCGGCAAAAACGATTTTACCCGCATAATATGTACCTGTGCATTTTCGCGGCTGGCGCAATGTCGCATATATATTGAAAATTGAAACATTGAAAAACCGTTTTTTATAAGCCGTTTGCGGAACAATGATGCAGCCTTACGATCTTTTTTTGTTTCGGTTGGTAAATCAAAAAACACTAATACCCACATAACCCTATATTGATTTAACCTTGTTAAATTGCTCATTAGTTACCTGTTTTGAGCGAAAGTTTCGCTTATAATTTTAAACAGCTGGATAAAGAATTTTTCTGCTATCGCCAGCAAAACAATAATATAGGCTTGCAGTTGTTCGCTGCATAGCCACCATAAGCGGGCTTTTTTCTTTGTCAATTGTAACATCTAATGCTGGTATTTGCAGCAGCTCTTTTTTTATTTCAGGGGTTAAATCAAACCCCTTTTCTGCCCACTGGAGCGAATAATATTTTTCAACCAAATCACGTACAACTTCGTCAACATATGGGCGGTAAGGTTCCATAATATCGTCGGCCAAAGCATAAGCATTGTATTTATTATGATGGTGAATGCCCAGTGTAGGCAATAAGCCTGATGCCACTAACGAACGGGCAGTAACAGCCCTTAAAATTGCATAACCGTAATTTAATAAATTATTGGGTTCTATTTCAAAACGCCCTCTTTTAAATTCATTTATTATATCAGCAAAAATAGTTTTCCAATAAAATGCCGCAGCCCTTGCCTCATAGTTGTCGGGGTCGCCCGAGCGAACCGAGTTTGCCCAGTACTGCATGTTTTCTAATTCTGTTTTGGCAACAATATCACTTAAAGTAAAATTATTGCTGATTTGCAAAAGCAAAGCCCGTTGATTCTCAATTTTTGCTTTTACCGTTTGTTGCCAAAGCTGCTTTTTTAACGGTACGCTAATATTTACCTGATAATTAAAACGCTCTTGCTGAATGGTATTGCCATCGAGGTTAAGCATTAAACCCTGTGGCATATGCCGCTCATCGCACGTAATTAGTGCCACATTATTATGCAACAGCCTTGTTATTAGTGTTTGCGATATAGTTAGTTGGTAAGCATCAAGTATTACTACACCAATATCTTCAATAGGTACTTTTGCAGGTTGTTTCTGTTTATCGGCAAAATCAACAACAAGCTGCCCGTCTTTTGTGTGCAAATAGGCATTGTTTCCAAAATACAGGGTTCGTTTTATCATAATTATAATATTTAGTTAGGCTCATTAAAAGTAAAACTTTAACTTGTTATTAAGTAAAGTGTCAAGTAATAAGGTACAAAAAGAATAAGGCTAACTATATAGGTTATTTTTGATAGTTTTTATATTAGTCCATACTCTTTTGCAGCTATCTTATTAATAAGTTTTCCGGTACGCATACCGTAATAATCAATTGCTGATGAAAACTCCCAATCAACCTTATTTTTAACTAATTTAGCTTTAACAGGATTTTGGTGTATATAGTTAAAACATACTTGCGGGTATTCTTTTTCTGGGTTACTAATATTTATTATTGTACCGGTTTTTGTATTATAAAACGTTGGGGCAATTCCGTTAGGGCAGTTTATACATTCGGCTTTGGTTTTTTTTCTGAAAAGTTTTCCTGATCTACCACGTTGTTTATTTAATGCATTTGTATATGAACGTAGCATTATACCAATAGAATTGTTTATTGTACGCATTTTTTGGTTGTCACCGTCGGCGTCGCTCAAAGCGACACCGACGGTTAGTTCCTTTACCAATACCATTAAATGAAAATGGTTTGGCATTAAACACCAAGCCAAAATATCGGTGTAAGGCGTTATATGTAACCCTATTTTTTTCAGAAAAAACAGATAGTTTTCTCTATTAAAGAAAATTTTTTGCCGGTTGTTGCCTTGGTTGTAAATATGGTATATGTAGTCTTTTTCAAAATTCATGGGTTTTGTTTTTTATTCACGGCGTCGCTTATAGCGACACCGTGAATTGCTTGATAACTAATGATTAAAATAGAAATTTGATTTCTCCATCTAGCGTTATTGTAAAATCTTTATTTTCGATAATACAATTCAAATTATTGGGGCTTAATAATAATCTTGGTTGAATAAAATCAGTTGAAAATTTTGAAAACCCATTTTTCCCTTTAACACCAAAAGCCTCCTTTGGAAAATCAATTGATAATTGATCATCATTTCTTGCATCCAAATGATGCTGAAATTTAATTCTACCATCATTCGAACTAAAAAGAACTTTAACAAAATACAATCTCTCTGATAAATTATCCAAATCTTTTAATTCTTCTCTATTATTTTCATAAAAAATAACTTTCTGTCCAGACTGAAAAACATGATACAAGTTCGCTTCTTTTGTTTTTGTTAACATTATCGTATTTTCAAATAAATCCTTAATGTCTTTTATTGCTGTTTTATCTTCAAATTGAGATATTTCAAACAAATTTCTTGAAACAATTTTTTTGCTACCATCTTTAGCAACATAAAGAGCAAAAGCATAATTATCACCGGTATCTGCGTAATAATAATTTTTATAATCATGTTCTGATTTATATGTTTGTTCTTTTATTTTTAATAACGATGTGCTTCTTGCCCAGCATCTAACTCTTCTTATTTTATTAACCTTTTTTCCACTTTTGTCAAGCATCCACACACCTTCCGCTATTGTCTGAGCTAAACTTCGCCCATTTTGTTGCTTTTCAATCATTTTGGCAATATCTGGATCAACTATTTTCTTTAAATCAGTAATTTTCTCAATAGGTGTTCTTAATACAAATTTAAATCCATCATTTTTAGTTTCATACTCCCAATTATTATCATCATTTCGTAATGGTTTATTGTCATCATCTCGTTTTACAACTTTTATTTTACCATAGTATGTTTGTTGATGCAATTCGCCTCTAATACAATCACCCATTGCAACTTTAGGAATTTTATTATTTTGTTCATCAAAAATAAGTTTGCCACTTTTATCTCTTAGCCAAACTATTTTACCTCTACTTCTTACATTTTTCTTTCCTATTGTTAATGCTTGGTCTTTGTTAGGTATGTTATTGATTAAAATTGTTTCTTCTATGTCAGTAATAATATTTTGTTTAAAGCCTGAGAAAGGTTTAGTAGTATATTGTTTTTTATACTTCTCTTCCCATTTATATGCGGTTTTAAGTATTTCTTCTCTTTTTGCCGAGTCAGGAATTAGTGTTAATACTGCTGCATCAATAGCATGATGATGATGTTTTGTTCTGCTTTTCTTCTTGTCTTTTTCTTGAACTTCATAAATTTTTCTAAATTGAGCTGTTACTTCTCCTTTTTGAACCTCAACTTTATTAAATACTGTTTTTAAATAATGAAAAGCATATTTTGAAATTATCTGAGTATCTCGTAACTGACTGTTTTTAAATCCTTGAGGAACATCTTCTCTTGTAAATCTATCAACTTTGTTTTTCCAATAGTCATACTCAAAATATCTTAAATGTTTTTCTCTTATTGCTCTATCTTTTCCATCTTTATCAATGGCAATTTTTGATTTAAATTTCCAAATATCTATTTGTTTCTCTAATTCATCAATTCTTTTTTTCCAATTCTCCAATCTTGGCTTAATTGCTGAAAAACCATTACTTTCGGAATTGTAGTTTGGCAGTTCTGTTGGTATTCGATTGTTTTTAACACTTCTATTATAGTCTGCATAACAAACTGTGAGATTAGCTAACGAGTTATCAAAAGACTTACTTCGAGGAATTGTATGCTCAAAATCAATAGTGTTGGGATTAAATAAATCAGTTATGCTAATAACTTTACCTGTATACATACACTGGCAATTTTGTTCTTTCCATAAACGATATTTTTTAATATCATCTTTGGTTGCTGTAATTGTTTTTAATATTTCATCTTTATTATCAAGCTGTTCTGTCCATAATCTAAATTTATCTTTGTCCGTTTTGTTATTGGGGTCAGCTATGCCTTTAAATTCCGGGTCTTTTTGCAACTCTGTTATCGCAATAGCAAATTCTTTATTCTCAACCTCTCTACGTCGCTGATAAGTTTCAATGGCATTTCTTTTATTTGCATCGTTTAATTCTCTTGCAATTTCAACAACAACTTTTGTTTCGTTATCAATTTTGCCAATTTCGATTAAGTAATTAATTACATCTTTTAAACGATACAACGTTTTATATGCCATTGGATTTTTAAAAGCTGCTGTCTTAGGACTTTTTAAGTATAATTGATCATCTTCTTTTGAATAAATAGCAATTTGAGAAGGATGGTACATCTTACTTAGTTCTTTATCTGTCAAACTAAAATTACCCATTAGAAAATCTTTTATTTGTTCTAATAAATGCGGTGGTTTAATATATCCTCGTGAACTTGTTGAA
>CBDUWQ010000260.1:0-4847 GCA_965370965.1 uncultured Bacteroidales bacterium | reverse complement strand
TAAAGATGTGGCATAGGTCTTAAAAATTTGTCCACTTTTTTGTTGCAATTCCAAATCTTTGGTGGTGATATTGCAGACCAAGCACTATTAAAAGAATATGAGATTTTTTATAATACTATGAAAAATCTTAATAAGCCTTATCTAACAGTTATTGGAAACCACGATTATCTTTCAAATGGAGAAGTTATTTATAAACAAATGTTTGGCGATTATAATTATTCTTTTGAATTTAATAAAAATAAATTCATATTGTTTGATGATATAATTATTGAAAGTAATAATAACCCAGATTTTAACTGGTTATCAATGCAATTATCAAATAATGAATTATTCAAACAAGTGTTTGTAATTGCACATATACCTCCATATGATGGTGTGCAATTTAATAGCAGTATGGAGCAAACATATAAATCATTAATGCAAGAAAATAATGTTCAATTATCAATACATGGACACGTTCATAGTTATTACTTTGGAGAGATTTATGAAGATTCTGTAAATTATTTAACAGTTTCGTCGCTAAAAAAACCAACATATTGTGTTGTTAATGTATATAATAAGTCATTTGAGATTAAATTAATAGAGTTTTAAGATTGATAATATGTATAAAAAAACCTTTTTTTTATTATTTGCGAACTTAATCTTTATTAATGTTTTAGCAAATGATACAACTTTAGTAAAAACTAAAATATGGTATATACCAGATTATGCAAAAGTTCAATTTGCAGGGAATATAGGATTATTATCAGTTGGTTTTGGATATCAAATTCTTAACAATCACTTAAATTCTGAAATTCTATATGGATATGTTCCTGCATCTACATCAAAAACAGAAAAGATACACACAATTACTCTAAAAAATACATTCCCTATTATTAATAAAAAAATTAACGAAATAACGTTCTCGCCAATTACAGGTTTTACAGCAAGTTTTGAAACAGGAAATAATTCATTTCTTAGACTTCCTGATAAATATCCAAAAGATTATTATAGTACTAATGCTTTTCATTTTACTTTTTTTTTGGGTGCAAGAATTCATAAGAATTTTATTAATCCAAAATTATTAAATGGTGCTGAATTATATTTTGAATTAGGAACTGTTGATACATATTTGTGGTATGCCATAATATCAAAACAAGTCAAAATTAATCAAATTGTAAGTTCTGCGATTGGAATAAACTTATATTTTTAAAAAAAACAGTGTTTTTTTATAAAGCTCAATAAAATATTTTTATTCAAAACAAAACGCCACTTTTCCGGCAGTACCCAAAATATTAATCTTTCAAACATTTTAGATATTTAGGTATTATTGTTATAGTTCTCAAGGGATATTATTAATCAACTCATTAATAACGTAAAATAAGAAACCATGAAAACATTTCAAGCAGCATTACCCAACGTTGAGGTTAATGGCGAGACCGTTTATTCCATTATTGACGGAATGGGAGCTTTCAAGAGTAAAGCCATTGGTATTCTATCGGATAATGGCATTGTGAACCCCAAACCCGGCAAATAGTTTAAACAGCAAGATTGGTTAAATGCTTTTAAAACTATTTCAGAAAAAGTAGGTGTATTTAGGCATTCCTTGGAATAATTTAGTAAAATCACTCAATCTAAAAGACTCAAAAAAAGGCACTAAGAATATAAAGGTAAAATTGCTCTGATGTTCCTAAAACATCATGCAGGCGTTTCAGACAGAAAACTAATAGAACAATTAAATTCAAATAATTTGTGATATAAGACTGGGATTCAGCCACTTGACTAACTACAAAATAGTGAGCCAGATACGCGTTGAGATAGGGCAAAAATTAACCAAAGTAAAAACAAAAGTGGCAGGAGCAGATGCCATATATGCTACAAATGCAAATAGAAACTTTGTTGCACTACATAACATAAAAACAGATTTTAAACCCAAAGGACCTAAATCAAAACACCATAAGCATAAACTTCAGTTGGCTCGTATTATAACCAAAGAGCGAGCAACTCGATTAGAGGGCAGTTTTGGTAAGGAAAAAGAACATTACCATTTAAAAAAAGTCAAAGCTAAAACACCCAAAACAGAGAAACTGTAGATTTTCTTCGGTATACATACCGCTAATGCGCTTGAAATTGGCAGGAGAATATCAGATAGTATTCTTCAAAAATCAGCTTAAATCTTAAAAAATAAGTACTTTAATGGGATAGCTATGTCTTAACCATATAAAAACAATATTATTGTTAATTATTGGGTTTGTAAATAAAAAAGCTGCAAAATCACTTGAGGATAATGGAGCTATTTTAACCATTTGTTTGATATTTGTTTTACTTCTGAAAGTGCCTAATTATACATTCACCAATTGAAACAAAGGGCTTAACCAAAGCTAACGCCGATGAGTTATTGATTAAACTACGTGATATTATAAATGCACCATTGCACAAAAAATATGGAGTATAGTGTAATGATTGCTATATTACATCCTGTTATTCTTTAATGAATTTATTTATAACAGTATTTCCTTTATCATCTTGATATTGAATAAAATATAACCCTGCTGTATATAAAAAAACATCTATTATATTGCCTTTTTTAATGATTAATACTAAAGTTTACAATAAAATCGGTTTTTGGCATATAGTTAAACTTTTGCCATTGGTAGTATTGGTAAGGCGGTTTGTGCCAAGTAGTATCAACAGGTAAAAACAGTTTATTAACCGTTATGCCGGTTTTTACCCGCAATGTGTAATCGGCCTTTATAAAAGGCTTTTCCCAGTATTGTGTTGACAGTAAAATATAGGTTACCGTTGAGTCGTTATGCCGATGGCTGTATTTTATATGCAAAACAACCGAGTCGTTTGCAGGAATTGCCAAATTAAACCAATGCCCCTTTTTGCCTTTAAAGGGTTTTATATATTCCATGGTATTACAATTATATATTGAAATAGTATCAATAATATTGGTATTGTAAACATAGGGGTAAAATATTTTGGTGCGCCCTTGCTTGTTATTTTTATTGCTGATAAAATACATTCCGCTAACATAAAAGTGCGTACTGTCAATTTCAAAATTTAATGCTTCGCTATAAAAATTTAATTGCTGACTGTTAACATAACCAATTGTTAAAACCATAACAATGAGTAGAGAATATTTTTTACAATTTAAACAATTCATTAAAAAGGGTTTACAACAATTTTTTGAGAATAAATAAGTTGGTTTTTACCTGAAATATTTAATATATAAATTCCGGCAGTAATATTTTTACCAAGCTTAATTGTAATTTCTTTTTCAGAAGTTTTTAAATAGTTTGCCACCTCTTGCCCTTTTACATCTAATAATAGAATATTTATGTTTTTGTATTTTTTAAACTCTTTACTTCTTATGGTTAAGCTCTCTGTTGCCGGATTGGGGTAAACCATAACGGTACTATTAAGTTTGCTGGGTTTTTCATTAATACTTGTTAAAGTATCAAGCAATTGGATATCAAATTCGTATGATTCCTCGGGTTCAATATTATTATTAAACGGTGTAAACGAACTAAACTTACATAGCCAAATATCCGAACCATAGTGAATTGTCGAATTTTTATATTCTCTGGAGCAGATAGAGGCTTTATAATTGCCCTGAGCATCGGCAGTAAACGGAAAATCAAGAAAAAAGCTTGTGTTGGCTGCAACATCGCCATTTAGTTTATAAACCTTTCCGGTTAAGTATCCGCATACCCCGGCAGTATCATTATGATTGCCCAATGTTGGTGTATTGTCTTTAGAGTAAACGTAATTTTCGGATTCACCGTAAGAAACACCCATGGATACAATAGACTGGGTTGCACTTATATTGCTTACAACACTCCCCTCGTAGTTGCCAAACAGTAAAACTTTTTGTAATGATGAAACTTCATCATCAATAGTATAAAAAACTTCAACAATTAATTGGTCGCCATTTTTATTAAGCAAAAATTCGCTGGGCAAGCTATCTTTAGTTATTATGGCAATACCATTGGTGCTTTCAATATTAGTATTAAACACCATTGTTATACTTTGGGTTGATGAGTATAAACAGATGCTGTCAATATCCATAATATCGTCCGGTAAATAAAAAGGAAATACCAGTTCAATTGTATAGTCATTATTTTCATCAAAAAATAATTCCGATATTTCGAAAGTTCTCATATCGATAGGATTTGCAAATAACTTAATTGTAAAAATGCTAAACAATAATACAAATAGTAAAGTTTTCATAATAGTAGAGTTTAATTGGACTTATTGGTTTAAAAAGTTTGGAACAGGTAACTTATCAATAAAAGTAAGTAAACTTTTTTAAATGGCAATGTATATAATATGTTTTTTTTGAACCCTAAATAACTGATAATTACACTATGAATTGCTGATTGGAGCTTGTAGCGCCTGCTACGAGAATTTAAAAAGTATTTGCAGACAGGGAACTTTACTTGTAACGCAATGCAATTACCCCGCTACGTATAATAAGAATACCTATAATAGGAATAAACGCAATGTGGTATTGCTGGGGTATAATACTCCAACCTGCCAAAATCAAAATATTAATAAGCACAATTGCAATTGAGCTCCATTTTATTGTTTTATAATGTGAGGTTCCTAATAACCATGCATAAATAATATAAAGCGGGTTTGCCCAAAAAATATTTAAGTTGCCGGCTGTGGCATCGTGCTCGGTTGCCAGCCAAAGCAGTAAAACAATTATACCTATAATACCAAATGCACTAAAAATAATTTTGTCTGCTATAATCCAGTTTTTTGTGCGTAAAAAAATTGTTAAAAACAAAACAACAATAAATAAAAACCAAAATATTACTGACGGCCTAATTATCCTTGGGGTTGCCGGAAATTGCGCC
>CBDUWQ010000259.1:0-4855 GCA_965370965.1 uncultured Bacteroidales bacterium | reverse complement strand
GATAATCAATATGTTAACTGCTTTTTCAAAAAGTTTATGAATTATTCAGGTTAAAGAAAAACCGAAAGATTTTGAAAACAAATTATTAACTATGCAACAAGTTTATTATGCAAGTCTTCGTAAACAACCTTGTGAAACTTGACACTTTACTATTAAAATAGAAATACAGTTCAAAAATTATTCAATGCGAAAAAAAGAACGCTTTAAAAAGATAATAGAGTATTTTCAAAAAAATATGCCTATTGCCGAAACCGAGCTTGATTATACAAATCCCTATGAATTGTTGGTTTCAGTCATTTTATCGGCACAATGTACCGATAAAAGGGTAAATATAATTACACCGCCTTTGTTTCAACAATACCCTGATGTTTATGCTATGGCAAAGGCTAAACCCGATGATATTTTTGGTTTTATAAAAAGCTGTTCGTACCCCAATAATAAGGCAAAACATTTAAGTGGAATGGCTATAATGCTGGTTGATGATTTTGGAGGAAATGTACCCGATGATATTAATGAACTGCAAAAACTGCCAGGGGTTGGACGAAAAACAGCCAATGTAATTGCATCAGTAGTTTTTAATAAACCTGCCATGGCAGTTGATACCCATGTTTTTAGGGTTGCAGCACGTTTAGGGCTAACTACCAACTCAAAAACACCATTAGAGACAGAAAAGCAGCTTGTAAAAAATATACCTGAAAGTTTATTGTCTATAGCACACCATTGGCTTATACTGCATGGCAGATATGTTTGTATTGCACGAAAACCAAAATGTAATAAATGTGGGCTTACCACATTATGCAAGTATTTTCAAAGCAAATAGACTATAGTGCACTTTAAATTCTCTATTTCCCAAAATTTTCAGGTATTAAAACAGCTAATACCTCACCGGTAACACAAACCTCGTTATTTGCCAATAATTCAATTTCGGTAATAACTTTCCGTGGTTTTATCTCTTTTATTTTTCCCCGTATTTTAAGCTCAATGCCAATAGGAGTAGGCTTTAAATAGTTAACCTTTAACGAACCTGTTACAAACCGTGGGGCATTAAACTCTTTTAACTCAATATTGTTCTCTTTTGCAAAAGCCAAGGCAGCCGACCCTGTTCCGTGGCAGTCGATTAATGATGCAAGCAACCCACCATAAACAAAGCCAGGTATTGCTGTGTGCTCAGGTTTTGGTGTGTATGTACTTAAAGTTTCGTTTCCATCCCAGCGGGTTTTTATTTGATGTCCTGCATTATTTAACCGGCCACACCCGTAGCAATGCGATAAATCATCAGCATAGTAGTTTTGAACTCCAATATTTTTCATCTTTTTTTTTTTATAACCATTAATAAATTTATCCCGCTTTAGCAGATTAATCATACATCGTTAATCGTACATCGTTAATCGTACATCAGTAATCATCAATAATACCCATAATTTTAGGTCTAAATTATAAACATATACCAATATATCCCAATAAACACTACCTTTATATCGTTAAACAATTATACATATCAATTGAGTTATGAGGAAAATATTATTTATATATATAGTTGTAGTATTTGGGTTTGTGCAATATACACAGGCACAAGAATTTAACTCTGATAAACAGTATGAACAGGCTATGCAGAATGCCAAACAGGCATTTGAGGCACAGCAATTTTCGGAAGCAGTAATGTTTTACCGTGAGGCTATGAAAATAAAACCTGATGCGCTTTTGCCCCGGTACAAAGTTGAAGACATTCGTACTATTTATATCGAAAAAGAATTGGATATTATTAAAACTGAACCTGTGGTTGAAAAACCAAAGATAAATCGTAAAAATAAAAAAGAGATTAAAGCTGATAAAGTAATATTGGCTGAGCAGGCCAAAGTAGAGGCTACCCGCAAAATGAACGAAGATGCAGATAAGGCAGAGGCAGATTTACGCAATTTAAAAGTTGAAGTAATTGATATTGATGATGATATTGCACCAACCGAGTTGACAGATGATTTTGAAGTGGCTGAAATTGCTGGAAGTAAAGAGGTTTTGATAAAAAAGGTAGAAACTAAGCAGCAGCATATTATTAAAAGCAACGATATACCGGAAAACAATACTTTGAAAATAGAAAAACGCAAGGTTACTGTTATTGAGCAAAATGTTGAAAAGTCAGAGAAAGAACCTATTCCTGAAAAAGTTGCAACCAATACCACAACAGTTAAAAAAAAGACCTACCAACCTAAAAAAACTAAAACAACAAATACCCATGGTAATAAGGAATGGGTAGAGCAGGAGCAAAAAAGGTTGGTAAAGGTTTATCCGAATAAAAAAACCATTGAACAGATTGAAAAGCCGAGTAAGCAAATAACACGCATAATAATGAATATTAACAATAAAGTAACTGTATATTTAAAGGTAAAGCACAGTTGGGGTGCTACCTACTTTTTTATTGATGAAATAGGAAGTGAACTCAGGAGCATTAACCAACAGTATTTTAATTTAATGACAAATTTAAAAACATATGGAGGTTAAATTTTATAAATATATTGAGGCCGAGCCGGAGGAGATATTTTTGGCATTAACAAACCCTTTTACCATTAAGCTTTGGAGCGATTTGCCTGCCAAAATGGATGCCAATGAAGGGACTGAATTTAAACTTTGGGATGGCGATATATGCGGTAAAAATATAAAAGTTGTTCCAAACAAGGAGCTTGTTCAGGAGTGGTATTTTGATGATTTAAATAAACCGTCGATAGCCACAATTAAACTGCATAAGTATAAAAATGGAACCAATGTTGAGGTTAAGCATGTTAATATACCCAATGATGCTTATGAGAATATTAATGAGGGCTGGCACGAATACTATATTGGGGCTATCAAACGATTTTTTGAAGAGGATTTGTGATATTAAGCAAACTATACAAAATTTATTATTTATGCACCTGTCTTAACTGTAAAAGCTAAATAGATAAGTAACAATTTTTAAACTGATGAAATTAAAGAACTATTCTCCCACTAACTCCAAATTTTGGAAAGGAAGAGTTGATGATTTGAATGACATTGATTCATTTAGGATGCATCAGGTTATTCAATTACTTGATTTAACTAAACCTGAGCCATTAAAAATTGATTTATCGAAAATAAATATCTGCTTTATAGGTTATGGCTGCGATGATGGAATAAAAAGGAATTTAGGTCGCGAAGGTGCTAAACTTGGTCCTGAGTATATACGAAAAGAGTTTGCAAATTTACCTGTAACATTTGGAAAAAGTGCTGCAATTTATGATGCCGGAAATATTATTTGTGAAAAAGATGGCATGGAAGAGGCTCAAAAACAATTGGCAATAGCCATTGAAGCGATACTGAAAAACAAACTGTTTCCGATTGTACTGGGTGGTGGTCATGAATTAGCATTTGGCCATTACACCGGAATTTCAAATTACCTTAACAATAGCACTAAGCACCCTAATTTAGGAATAATAAACTTTGATGCACATTTTGACCTTAGACCTTATAAAAATAGAGGCTCATCGGGCACCATGTTTTCACAAATAGCAGATAAATGCCTTGCAGAAAAACAAAAGTTTGCATACATGTGCATAGGCGTTCAAACATCGGCAAATACCATTAGCCTTTTTAAAAAGGCCGATTCACTTGGCGTTAAGTATATTCTTGCTAAAGACCTTATGGAGTCTAATTTCTCAAATATATCAACCAAAATAAATAGTTTTATTGATAAACATGAGCAGTTATATGTTACAATTTGCAGTGATGTATTTAATTCGGCTTTTGCACCAGGGGTTTCATCGTTGCAGCCATTTGGATTGAATCCTGAAATTGTAGTTAAATTCCTTAAAGAGATACTTTATACCAATAAGGTAATTAGTTTAGATATTGCAGAAGTATCACCCCGATTTGACCAAGATAAAAGAACAGCAAAATTAAGTGCTGTAATTATTTATGCAGTAATAAACAGCCTTGTTGATAATAGGTTATAAAATTGAAAAATGAAGAACAATATCAGTGTTGAAGAAATTGTTAAGCTATATAGTAACAATATTTATAATTTGGCATATAGAGTAACAGGTGCCAGGCAAGATGCAGAAGACGCAATGCAAAATGCATTTATCCAAATTCACCAAAATATTGACAGTTTTAAAGGCGACAGTAAAATTTTTACATGGGTGTATAGGATTGCATTAAATGAAAGTTTGAAAATAAAAAAGAAAGTTACATTAAATAAAGAGCATTTTGATAGCGTTGATATGGGAATTGAACAGCTTAAAAATTCCATACCTGCTGAAATTCAACAACTACAATCTAATCCCGAGAAAGATTTTATTTATAAGGCTTTATTACAGGAGATAAAAGATGGATGCCATCATTTTATGTTATTCAGAATTACTGAAGAACAACGCATAGTTTTTATTTTTAGGATTTTGCTTGGTTTTACATTTAAAGAAATTTCTGCTATTTTAGAATTGTCTGTTAATATTGTTAAAAGCAGATATACCAGAGCAAAAGAGAATCTGAAAAAGCATGTTAAAGAAAAATGTCAATGGTACAATAACAAAAGTAGTTGCACATGCGAAAAATGTATCGGATTTGCGTTAAAAATGACTCCTGAACTTATTAATATAATTGACAAAGCAGCAAATAACCCTGAATACTATAAACTTGCAGCAAAATACATTGAGAAAAAAAAAGATATTAAAACAATATATAAAAACCTTCCAAATGTGAAGTATAAAATCAGACTGTTAAGCAATTAGCGCTTCTACTGAAAAAAAACATATACTACCCGTACCTTTTTTAATGAATAAGTATCATATATACAAAACAATTATAGAGGTGTTTATTTAGATACAACTATAATATTCTTATATTCAAT
>CBDUWQ010000258.1:0-4881 GCA_965370965.1 uncultured Bacteroidales bacterium | reverse complement strand
ATGTTTTTTCGCACTCTGCTTCTATATCCGATGCACAAATGATTTTGAACTTGCCAAATTCTTCAAAACCAATATCCAGGCCGCCCGCACCAGTGAACAAGGAGACAACATTATATTTTTTATTTTTATTCAATATACAATCTTTAATAATCTTTTTTTGGTTAGCTTTATACCAATCAAAGTTTTTTGCATATTCGTTTGCATTTTCACCTTTTCCGCTCTTAATTAGCTCTTTAAGTTTAATAAAACCTGCTAAAAGTGCTTCAGGTCTGGGCATACATCCGGCAACGTAAACATCAACCGGCAAATACTGGTCAACACGGTTTATTGTATTATAGCTATCATAATACATTCCGCCGTTAATAGTGCAACTACCAAGCGCCATTAAGTATTTTGGGTTGGGCATTTGCTCGTAACTGCGGATAGCCCTTTTTAGTGTTTTTATGGCAAGATACCCTGATATAATAAACAGGTTTGATTGCCTTGGTGTAGGACGTGGCATAACTCCATACCTAAACGCATCGAACCGTGGGGTTAATAAAGGCGGAATTTCAATACTTCCGCATCCGGTTCCAAAACCTAATACCCAAATAGATTCGGCACGAGCCCAGTTTAAAAATTTTTCAACAACAGGTATGCTGTTTGGTTCATATACTTTTGGGCGTTCATCGCTAAAATAATCCTTTAAAGGGTCAACAATAAACTTTTTCCCATCAGGACCTGTAACCTCGCGCTTGGCGTAAAGAGGGTTTTCAAAACTTTTTGCTTGTTCAACAAGCTTGTCTATATTTTTATCTTCTGACATTTTATCAAATTTAATATCGTTCTACATGTAAAGTATTACGGCCAAAACACCAAAAGCCAATGGCACTTTCACAAACCACGTTACCGATTGCTCGATGCGGAAACGTGGAAATACAACACCCACAAATACCGACCAAAAATATATTAAGAATGTTTTTGCAAAGAATTCAAACCAATTGGTTGCGCCTCCAAAAAACAGGTTCATAAAAAGGGCGGCTTCAATAACGTGTAAAATAGCACGGTTGGTTTGCAATACACCAAGAAAAGTACCATGATACTCGGTTGGAGGCCCAATGGGAATTTCATTAGGTGCTTTTACTAAATTAAATGGCGAATGGCCAAGAGCACCTAATAACGATAACATACCTGCTATAGTTGCTATTGGGTTTGTCCAAACTGTCCAATTGGTAAAACCGCCTTGTTGTGCCTGTACAATTTCAATTATTGATAAGGTATTGTACTGAATAGCCATTGATATTATTGCCAAAGTTAATGGTAGCTCAATAACTGTAAACTGCGACAAGCCGCGGCTTATACCTATGGTAGAATGTGGGTGTCCACCTTCGCCTGCACCAAGTGCCATGCCAAGCATACCAAAAAACTGGAAATACATAATTAGTACTAAATCGCCCTGAAAGGAGTAGTTTAACCAAAGTTGGCTGCCAACAATTAAAGGCATAAACAAAAATAGACCAACACCACCACTTAGCCTAAATACAGGCCCTAGATAAAACATTATACCATGCGACAATGAAGAACGGATAGCATAATTCTTAACCAAATTAACCCAAGGCTGATACCATGGAATACCATACCGTTTACCCACACGTGCCCCTATTTTTCGCATCATAGCACCCATTAGCAATCCCCAATTAAGCACTATTAATAATCCTAAAAGGGTAAATCCTAATCTTTTTATATCAAAATCCATTATATTATATTTTATTTTTTAATTAAAATATCATTATAAAATACACAACAACTATATAAGCTAATACAAAAGTAGCGTATAGTTGACCACTACCACTATACAATTGACGCACAAAATGAGCCAATGAGTGAACCCAGTCTGTCATATTGTTCCAGAATTCGGTAATTTTAGGGGCAACAATCCAACCCAAAGCTTTATTGTAACCTGCATAAATATTATATGAAACATGTGTTGTTTCGGGGCGTTGAGGTGCCTCGCCTGCATACGCTATATTAAACTGCTTTATTTGAACTGCTTTACGGCTCATAAGCCATAACCATGCAGCCAATACAGCAAACATAATACCTACGGTAACCATTATACCGCTACCATTCCAATATCCGTAAGGACCTGTGGCTAAACCACCCTCCCATGCCAATGAAGCATCAGGATACCATTGCGATATCATATTACCAAGAGGCTGTAAAATCCATTCGGGCTTAGCCGATATTACCATAATGCCAATTAGTAGTATGTAAATAGGTATTGCAAACCAAATTGATATGTCTTTTACATGGCGCAGATTGTCTTTCATTTGACCCAAAAATATGGAAAAAATCAGCTTAAACAGATATAAGAAAGCTATTACACCGGAGAATAATACAACTGCCCCTTGAAGATACCACCCTTTATCAAGAATTGAATTATATAGAAGCCATTTACCACCAAAACCTGATAATGGTGGAACACCCGAAAGGGCAATTATACCAATTAATACAGCTATAAAGGCTACCGGCATGTTCTTTATTAAACCACCCATTCTGTACATCATATGGGTTCCGGTACGAAGTACCACAGCACCAATTGTTAAAAACAGAATTGATTTATATAAAAAGTGATTTATTGAATAGTACGTTGCTGTAAGCCATCCAAGATGCGACATCATGGCCAAGCCAAATAATATATAACCCAATTGGGCAATACTTGAATAGGCCAATAGGCGTTTTGCATCCTCTTGAAATGCTGCTGCCAAATTGCCTACCAAAGCTGTTAATGCACCAAGCCAGCCGAGAACATAACCAATATTTGATGCCTCGGGACTGTGTCCCATACTTATCATTAATACAAAAAGCCCGAATACACCCGCTTTAAGCAAAATTGCCGACACCATAGGCGACACATCACTCTCAGCCTCGGCATGTGCACCGGGCAACCAAATATGCAACCCTAACGATGCGGTTTTAGTCATAAAACCAATTGCCAATAAACTAAATATTATTGTAACATTTGATGTTATACCTGCCAACGAGCCAAGGTCGATAGTACCTGTTCCTGCAAAGGTTAACCCAAAAGCAGCTAATATTGTGTAAGCCCCGGCCATTGAAAACAGCATGTAGCTTAAACCGTGTGGCATCGATTTTTTACCGCGTATAATCAAAAAATACGAACCGGCTGTCATTAACTCCCATCCAAAGAAAAACTCTAATGTGTTAGATGCCTGAATAATATAAGCTAAACCTGCATACATTAAAAGTGCCACCGGATAAAACCCCTGACGTTTACCTTTATAGGCATAACCTGCAATTAGGGTTAGTATTCCACCAACAATAAATATTGAGGCAAAAACAAACCGTAACATATCATTATCGTAAAGCGATGGTAATATTTGATAACCATATACCGACATGCCCAAAATTGCAACTGTGTTTTTTATGTAAATTGGTAATGCATCAATAAAATACAGCAAAACAATAAATAGCAATGGTATATAATTTAATGATGACATGCCCGGCATTAATGTACCTGTGTAATATCCTACTGCATAAATTAACACTCCAAAAATAGCAAGTGGGGTAATTTTATTCCATTTTAATTTAATATTGGGTAGTGTGCTAAAATCCATTTTAATGGCATAACCTAACCAACGAAACAGGTAAATACCTTCAAATAACGACCCTAACAGGATTAATGCTATAATATAATAGTGCGATTGGGCAGAAAGCTGCATAATTAATTCCCACTTACCATAAAATGACGGGAATGGGGGAAAACCGATTAATGCAAACAAAAATGTTCCGAACAACACCAATAAAATTGGTTTACGACGAAGTATTGCCCAATCTTTTATATTCTCCTGCTTAATAATTCCGGCCAACCAAAACAACCCTGCCTTAGCCAAATAATGCGATACCAAAATGGTAACAGCAATAAACTCAACCTTATCGCCCAAAATTGGTTTTAACCCTAATATTGCCATTAGCAAACCCAGTTGACCAACCGATGAGTACCCAAGCAAACGCTGTGCTTTGTTTTGTTTTACACCCAATAAATTTGAGCCAACAAAGGTTAGCATACCTGCAATGGTAAGTATTTGATACCAATTATCGTTGGCAATAGCCATTAGTTTATATAAAACAAAATATAAGGCTGTGGCCGATGCGGCTGAAAGCATTGCTGCTATACCGGGGTCAGAGGCCTCATAAATATCCAATGCCCATCCGTTTGCCGGAAAAGGCTTTAATTCCAATACAATTGAAACTAATATCATTAATATAACAACACTACCGCCCTTTATTGATGAAAGGTTGGCAGCAGCTAAACCATCAATATTTAATGTACCTGTAAAATAGTATGCGAAAATAATACCAAGCAAAAATATACCTGCTATTATACCTGTTGCTATCATGTATTTAAAGCCTGCTTGTATAGATTTGCCTGTTTCGGTAAGAATAATTAAACCGGCAGTTGCAATACTCACAACCTCCATAAAAACAAACAGATTAAAAGCATCACGGGTCATTATTATAACATTAAGTCCCATAATAAATACAAGAAACACCATTATTGAATGATTGCCCGCTTTTTTTAACGACTGCAACAGGTACAATCCTCCTAAAAGTCCAACAAAGTTTATAAGCGTAGTTATAAAAGCCTCGTTTAACCCCATCAATAAATTGATAGAATAAGGTGGTTTAAACCCTGCGGTAAATACCTGTATTGCCTCTGCGCCATTATACAACTGATAAAGCCACGAGCCTGAAATAGCTCCCATAAGTGCAATTGCTATCAGCATTAATGTTGCCGAAATATTTTTTGCTTTTTTGCTTACAAAACCTAAGGCAAATGCGCTACCAAGACCTATGGTTATAATATGAATGGGTGAAATC
>CBDUWQ010000257.1:0-4887 GCA_965370965.1 uncultured Bacteroidales bacterium | reverse complement strand
ATTATTCTCAATAGTAAGTTGTAAGGTTTCCATAAAATAACTGATAAATAAATATTAGGTATAGAACATTAATGTCATCTAAAATAGCTAAAAAATATGCATGATAAAATCTGTTATTATTAACATAAAACACATATTTCAATAAAATTGTTCTAACATTTAACAATAAAGTATTATTGTTTATGTTTTTTTTGTTGTATTAAATAATAAATTAAAGCATAAATAATTGAATATGTGTTTTATGTATGGTTAAAGCGTAAAAATTTACTAAAAAAAATGCTATCAAAATAAAACTGCTGATAAACATTAAAATATATGATTAAAATCGTAGTTGGAAATATATTTTTTTAAAACTGAACAACTAAAAGAGTGATAAAGCAGATTGGCTTGTTGCTCAAAAAAGAAAAATAGTTTTAACATTGAGTTTGCTTCGAAAATTTTAAATTTGCAAATAAGCCGTAACCTTCTGATAATTAATACGACTATATAATATTACAAACATGTTATGCCGATGTAGAATCAAAGTTACCGATATACTTCATTAGCATTTGTATATCAGTTTTGATTCACAATTGGCATTATACCAGTAATTTTGATTTTAAAATAGTATTAATAAACTTTAAGACTTTTATCAGATGAAAAAAATAATTTTAATTTTTTTGACAGCAATGCTGTCAGTAGGTTTTTATGTTAATGCAAAAGCAAAAGAGAAGGATGTAGTTATTGGAAAACAGATAACTATTGAATCAACTGTTCTTGGTGAACTGAGGGTAATAAATGTTTACTTACCTCCTAATTATGAGAATAGCGGGGTTGATTACCCGGTACTTTATCTATTGGACGGTGGTGCTCATTTTCTACATGGGTCAGCAACATCTCAATTCCTTTCGCGAAATGGTATAATACCCCAAATGATTGTTGTTGGCATATTAAACGTTGACAGGAATCGCGATTTTTCACCTACTCATAGTGATAGGATGCCTACATCAGGAGGAGCAGAAAATTTTTTAAATTTTTTGGATGATGAGTTGATGCCTTTTGTAGATAAAAAATATAGGACATCATCATTTCGTATTTTAATGGGACACTCTTTTGGAGGAACATTTGCTACTTACACACTTTTAACAAAGCCCGATTTGTTTAATGCATACATTGCCATAAGTCCTTATTTACAATATGACAATAATTATATGGTGAAAAAATCGGAAAAGGAGTTGAGAAGCCACTACAAAAAATATACCTATTTTTATATGACAGTTGGAAATGAACCCAAATACTTTGAACCATTAAAAGAGTTTTCGGGGTATGTGCAAACCAAATCAGATGAATCTATTTCATTTAAATATGTAAAAATGGAAAAAGAGAACCATGGTAGCATACCTTATTTAAGTGTTTATGCCGGATTACAGTATATTTATTCTGATTGGCAATTGCCAAAAGATAAAATGGCAGCAGGGCTTGATTCAGTTGATGAACACTATAAGAATATTTCAGAAAAATACAATGCAAAGATTGAGACACCGGAATTTATTATTAATGTTTTGGGTTATGGCTTTTTAAATAAAAAGGAGTATGAAAAAGCAATTAGCATGTTTAAAGAGAATGTAAAAAGGTATCCAAAATCGGCGAATGTATATGATAGTTTAGGCGAAGCATATGAGAAAAGCAATAATTTAAAAATGGCTGCAAAAAATTATAAAAAAGCGTATGATATGGGTATGCTTGAGTTAAACCCCAATACTTTAGTATATAAGGCTAACTTAGATAGGGTGCAAGGGATAAAATAAAGTATTTGTTTTTATTGTTTAGTTGTTTTACATTTACATATAAATTTATATTCTATGTAAATGTAAAATAACCAAATGCCAGAAAATATTGCACCGGTAACAGTTTCCAAAAAATGGGTTGTTGTACTAATTAGTATAGCAATATTTGTTTTTATTTCGCTTTTTTTAGTTTTCAACATCAATATTTTTAAAGATATTTGGTTGTGGCTAATAGGTCTATTGGGTCCAATTATTGCATTCTTTAAGGGTTTTGGAAAAGGAATATCAAAGGTACTTGATTTTAATGATGATGAAAACAGAGAGGCATTATTAAAGGAAAATAGTAATTATAAAAATACAATTGGCAATTTAAAATCAAAAATTGGCAAACTTGAAGCGCAAGTAAGGGCTACAAACACACCAACCGATAATTTTGACGGACTGACCATTACGGTACTAAGATATTTTGATGACGGTGAAACAACACTTGGTTTAATGTTTTTAGAGTCGAAGTTTTTTTGTTACACATTGGAAGATACTTTTAGCCTGAATTCTTGCATAATTCAGGCTAGATGATTCTAACTTGAAGTATGGTTATAAACCACATCTACTAAACATAATGTGTATAAATTTGGTAACAAGACCCACTTATCCCATGAAATCTTTTTAGGTTTAACTATTGCATGGCTAACTCAAGCAGTAAATCCCTATAAACAAAAGCACTGGAGAGATTGATATATACCCGTCTCACAGTTTTCTTTATAGTTCCCCCTACCTTTAAAAGGTATAACCTAATGTTATCAATCTGCCATTTATAAGCTTTATGGAATTTTGTTTTTTTTATCATATTTTTAATAATCAGGAACATCTCATATGTTATACTGCTTATTATCAGCCGCATAAAATTTGCCCAGAAGTTGTGGTTCGAAAGCCTGCCTGAATAGCACATGTTTTTCAATTCTTTAATTCTATTCTCGCTGGTATCGCCTCTTTTTACATAAAATCCAAAATATATATCTCGCGCACTGCTCTCGGGAATGTTGCTAACAAAATGCCTGACATTCATTCCAATCCCAGTGCTTTCTATTTTTGAATAACATTGTTGTGGGGCATGCCATGAACCAACTTGATATTGGAAGCTAATAAAATGTTGGTGTTTCTCTTTTTGTGATAAATGTAAATGCCTGACAGCATCTTCGGCTCGTTTCACCTTTCTTTTCAACACCTCATTTGTTGCCAAACCTATTGCATAACACAATGATTCATCGTCTGCTAGCTTATAAAATGGGGCATTGCTGAACCCACTGTCCGCCCTGATAATAATCTTCATATCTGGATACATTGCCTTTATGGCACGTATAACCCTTTTGAGTATTGCCACATACCATTTATTTGAATGGCTATTCCCCGGTCTTAATACAGGTAAAATAATCTGACCGGTTTCGCCATCGTGAAATAAAAGTTCGTTGTACATAAACTGCCCATAATAACCATTGTACATTGATAATTGTTGGGCTCCATGTGTGGGGTCATCGGTTGCGTCAATGTCAATTATTACTTGGGTTCTACCAGAAAGGCTTTGCACATACTTATTCAACCAACCATATAAAATCGTGAATATAGTTTGCTTATCAATATCGTTTTCAAATCTGGAAACGGTTGGTTGAGATGCAAGTTCTCCATCAAGTATAGTATTAATTATCGGGTCATTTTTTAAATATAGTGCATCATTGGCATCTTCATAGCCCTGCATCATAAGGTAAACCCTTTGTTTTAGAATCTTCTCATAAGTATGGGTAATGCTTTTTTGATCCCTTATGTCTGGGATTAAGCTACTAATATGTTTGATTAGACCATGTTTACGTTCGATTTTATCAGCTAAAAAAATGGCTGAATCTGAACTGATCTCATCAGCAGAAAAGTTAACTAAATAGGCTTTGTTTTGCTTATAAAATATTGTATTTTTAGTGCTCATAGTTGGGGTATGTAAATTGCTATTGTTTAGCTGTTAACTACTTTAAATATAGTAATTTATACCCCAATTTCCAAATTATTCATGAATTTTTCGGGTTAATAAGGTCAGCAGTATTATTAAGTGGTAGTTTATCCTTAGCCGATTTTATCTTTTGACTTAACGATAATGCTTTTGTGACATAGTTTTTTGTTGCGTTTAATACTCGATCAGCTTTACCTTTTCCTCCTGCGGAACTGGCTTGACCAACAGCTCTACTCATGTTTTTTAAAGAGGAATACCAATCATGTGATTTTCTCCAGCCATCTACTAATGGGTATTTATCTGTAAACCAGCTAATAATATCAATCAACTTTTTTGAGGCATCCCATAACAGATTGTAGTCAGTGGGAAAGTGAACATTTGATTCCACAACAAAACTATCTGTTTTTACAGATAATACTGCCGTTCCTTTTTTTTTAAAGACTTCTTTGTGCCCAAAATTAACTATTACATCATTTATTTTTGATAATGCACTATCATCTAATAAATGTACATTATCCAAAATTCTTTGATAAGAAATATCCCTTCTATCTATTCCGCTTTCTGTCTCAATACCAAGCAATTGACGTAATATTGTGTCTGAAAAAGTCATAAAATGCAATCTGTCATAATTTAAATTAAGTGCTAAACGGTATTGGGCAAGAACAAATATTTGCCATAAATTTAATCCATTCCGTCCTGTCTGTTTCTTTTTTTTCAAAATGGAATCTTCTAATATGCTGAATACCTGTTTGTTATATTCGCTATTTTTATAAATTGCTAATAATGCTGACACTAAAGCAGGCACATCATCACGACTTTTTAATAATACTGGAGTTTCTGAAATTGGTTTTATTCCTATTTCTAATTGTTGCTCGAATCTTTTTCTCATAATTTTATACCAATAAAGTTGCTGTTAAATCCTTACGAATCTCAAACTGTTAATAGTCTAAATATAAGTATTTTAACTAACTTAAGCAAATTAAATCATTGATATTCAAAGGTTTTTTTGATCGTATCTTATTGTAAATCAGAATGGTTATAGTTTTCGGGCAAGCACTAAATAATAATATTTTTATTATGTATTTTTGAATTAATATATAGAGGTGTTTATTTAGATACAACTAT
>CBDUWQ010000256.1:0-4933 GCA_965370965.1 uncultured Bacteroidales bacterium | reverse complement strand
ATTGAAATTAAATATATGTAAACTATAAATTTCTTCATATTTGTTGTGCCTAACGTTAAGTATATGAAACTGTAAGGGATTTTGAAGCACAAATCTTTCTGCGTACAAGAAAGCTAAAACGGGCTACAGCCATTGATGCTACTATTGTCTTGCTTATTTTTTATATGCATTGTTGGCGGTTCGTTATTCTTTGTTCTATTTGAAAATCTAATTTCTCACAATATTCAATTATTTCAGTTATATATTGAATTACATCTTGATTTGATAAGTCCGAAGCATCATCATTATGATGAAGTATATTGTTTCTTTTTACAATAATTTGATTAACAATATCTTTTCTATTATTAAAATCTTCCACAATACTCAAATCTATACCAAACATTGTAAATAATTCACGTGTTCTAAATGGATTTCCAGAAATAAATGGATCTAAATCCTTCTTTTTTATCTTTATAGTTAAATCTTCATATCGAGTTTTCTTCTTATCAAGTAGAGATTGTACTTTAGAATTATTATTATCCTTAGTTTCAAGGCTCCATCTCAACAAGTTATATGGATACTTTTCTCTTATTATACGCTCATTATAATCATTTATCAACATCTCTAGAACATCCTTAATATACGATTCCAGATAACCACATAAGCTAATTAAAAACGACTTAGTCAAAAAGTTAGAATTATTATAGACAAAACCCGAAGGTTCATCTGATATAATTATTTCATTACAACTATTTACAGTAACCTTTAAATCTTCGAGGATACCTTTGAACTTATAAAAGACCTTAGTTACCATCTATTTCATTAATTTTTGCTATCCAAAGTTCTCTTCTTTTTAGAATAGCTGATTTCTGTTGTAGTCCACCTGCTAATGTCTTATTAAACTCTTCAAGTTGACATAAGTCTTTAAACTTTTGATTTAATTCATTTTTGTGATCTATCACAAATTCATCAGTTAAACTACTAAATGCAAACATTATTAAATCATAATAAGCAACACTTTGCCTTGGTTTAGCAAGTGTTGTGTCAACAAATGGAATATCAAAAGTTATTAAACATCTATTTAATGTTTCTAAGAATAAATTTTTTATATTTTCCGCTTCCTGCTCTTCGATACTTTGCTGACTTGACATATAAGAGTCTAATAAGTCCGATAATTTACTTCTATAGCTTCCTAAATCATTGTTAAGTGCAAAAAATCTTAAAACAAGTTCTTCATTACTTCTGTCGTCTTTACTTTTACTGTTCTGGAAAACTGTTATAAACTCATTTTCACCTAACTCAGATAGGAGATTATCAAGAATTCCTGGATAAATAGCGTGTCTAATTTCTTGGTCGCTAAGTTTAACAGCTCCTTGATTTAATCTTGCAAAAATCTCACGCACTAATTCTTTTGGATTTTCTTTTCTCAGCACAACACACCGCATAGTTGTACTTTCTAATGCACTTTTGAACTCTCCCAATTCAGAAAACTTTTTACCATTTAGTTCTGGATAAATTGTTAACCCTTCAAGTTCAAACGTATCATCAAAAAAATTCTTAATTGTAGTTATACGTTGAACTCCATCAATAACATCATGAAAATTATCTTCATTCTCTGCAAAATAACAAGCAGGAATTGGTATTCTCATTAAGCAAGATTCAATGAATCGGCTAGCACGTACATTGCCGTCTTTATCCCATTTATATTTTCGCTGAAAATCTGGATTAAGAATTAATTTTGGAGGTTTTGCTTCTGCGCGTGACACCAATGTTTCAAACGGATAATCAATAGGATACAGGTTTAATATTTGTCTATTTTCACTCATTATATATCTTTTTATACGATAAATTTATTTTTTCTTTTTCTATGTTATTATTTATCCACTTGGGTTTTTAATGACCGCCAACTATCTAATATAATCACTTATTGGTCATAAAAAATAATAAAATAATTAATACGCTTTAGCAAAAAGCACCATCTGTTTTGATGGTTTTCCTGAATATATGCAAACGCCATCTTCAAGTTTATTATCAACCGGAATACAACGTATGGTTGCCTTGGTTTCATCTTTTATTTTTTGTTCGGTTTCGGCAGTGCCATCCCAGTGGGCATAAACAAACCCGCCCTTATTGTCAATAATACTTTTAAACTCATTATATGTATTGGCTGTGTAAGTATGCTTGGTGCGATAATTAAGTGCCTTTTTATAAATGTTATCCTGAATTTCGTCAAGAAGTTTTTTAATAACCTGTGCAATACCTTCTTGAGGGTATGTTTTCTTTTCGAGAGTGTCGCGGCGGGCAACCTCAATAGTTCCGTTTGCTAAATCGCGTGTTCCCAGTGCCAATCGTACCGGAACACCTTTTAGCTCGTATTCGGCAAATTTCCAACCGGGTTTGTGAGTGTCGCGGTCGTCAAATTTAACCGATATACCTAAGTCTTTAAGCTGTTGCTTTATTTTATTGCCGGCATCAACAACAGTTTTATACTGCTCGTCACCTTTATAAATAGGAACAATAACTACCTGAAACGGAGCAAGTTTTGGGGGCAGTACCAATCCGTTATCATCGGAATGTGCCATAATAAGTGCACCAATTAAGCGGGTGCTTACTCCCCATGATGTAGCCCAAACATGTTCGAGTTTACCCTCTTTGTTTGAGAATTTAACATCGAAAGCCTTGGCAAAATTTTGTCCTAAAAAGTGCGATGTACCCGATTGTAATGCTTTACCGTCTTGCATTAAGGCTTCAATTGTATATGTATCCAAAGCTCCGGCAAAACGCTCGTTTTCGGTTTTATGACCTTTAATAACCGGCATTGCCATAAAATTTTCGGCAAATTTAGCATATATATTTATCATCTGAACGGTTTCGTCAAGTGCCTCTTGCTTATTGGCATGTGCTGTATGCCCCTCTTGCCATAAAAACTCGGTAGTACGTAAAAACAGGCGTGTACGCATCTCCCAACGAACAACATTTGCCCATTGGTTACATAAAATTGGCAAATCGCGGTACGATTGAATCCAGTTTTTATAAGTATGCCAAATAATTGTTTCAGAGGTGGGTCTAACAATCAACTCCTCTTCAAGTTTTGCATCAGGATCAACTTCAATACCTTTTCCGTCGGCTTTATTTCTTAGTCTGTAATGCGTAACTATTGCACACTCTTTTGCAAACCCTTCAACATGTGAAGCCTCTTTGCTAAAAAACGATTTTGGTATAAATAGCGGGAAATATGCATTAACATGTCCGGTATCTTTAAACATAGCATCTAAAGCATCTCTCATTTTCTCCCATATGGCATATCCATAAGGCTTAATAACCATACTTCCGCGTACAGCCGAGTTTTCGGCCAAATCAGCTTTTATAACCAGTTCGTTATACCATTGTGAATAATTCTCTTCGCGTTTTGTTAAAAACTTTCCCATAATTGTATTTTTGGTATAGAATTTGTTTTATTGTTTAATGTAATTTTTTCTTGACAAAGAAAATGATAATATTTTTAATAAAAAACTTTAAAAATATACCTCTTATGAAAAATCAACTATATATACTAGCAGTTTTAATTTTTGGTTCTATAATTATTTCCTCGTGTAACTCAACAAAATCAGCTTATGTTGATGATATTTATTATAATCCTAAAAAAGAAGCAAGAAAGCAGGCTAAAAAAGAGGCTCAAATTGCTGAAATGAAAAAAAATGCAATAGTTGATACCACACTTAATGACTCTGTATTAGAGGATTTCTTTTTTAGCGATTATAACGATTACAAATATGCCGATAGGTTAGAGAAGTTCCATGATGAGGATTATAATGGTGATTATTACGAAGAAGATGAGTCTAATTGGAATATGAGTTTCAATATGGGTTTTAGCCCTTATGGTATGTCATGGGGAATTGGTGTTGGATATGGTTTTGGTTATTTTGGCTATAGCCCATGGTATTATCCCTACTATCCTTTTTACTCGCCATGGTATTCATGGTATTATCCTTGGGGATATCCATATTATTATGGGTATTATCCGCCATATTATGGATGCGGTTATGGTTATTATTGCGATTATTATCCTTCAAATCCTGTATATCCTGGCGACGACAGAGGTTATTCATACGGACCTCGGTATTCAGCATCAACAAGCGGTTCGTCATCAGGTTCGGGTAACGGTGAAAGAAAAGATACAGAAGTTGTACCGTATGGGACATCGGCAGTTTTAGAAGAAGGTCAGGCTGCATTGAGTGGTTCTTCTGTAGGAGATGGAACATCAACCGATTTAAAGGAGGCACAAAACTCATTAAGCAGTTCTTTGGGGGAATCAAATGGTGATTCATCAACTGATTTAAAAGAAGCGAAAAATTCATTAAGTAGTTCTTTGGGGGAATCAAATGGTGGTTCATCAACCGATTTAAAAGAAACAAAAAATTCGTTAAGCAGTTCATCGGTAAAAACTAATGGGAGTGGAGCAGCCGTCTTAATTGGAGCTAATGCATTACAAACAGGAAAAAGTAAAAAGCCTAAAGAGGCAAGTGAAGCAACACTATTAGGTAAAGCCGGAAAAAATACAGGAGTTAGCGGTAATTTTGATATTTCAAATGAAGTTACTCGGGTTTCAAAATATACTCGTACAAGTGGAGAAGTATCTAAAAGCATACCTGCATCCGGCAGTCGCAGTGGATATACACCAAGCTACACAAGAACCCGTACTGCAGCCAACCGGTCAAAGTATAATACCGGCTCAGGAAATAGCTCAAGTAACAGGTTAGGTTCTGCAACTTATAGCCGAACATCCAGTACAACCCGTTCATCATATAATAATTCACGAAGTTCAAATATAAGCAGTAATTCAACTCCATCAAGGAGCAGTTCATCAAGGTCAAGTTATTCAACACCGTCAAGGAGCAGTTCATCAAGCAGCGGTTCTTCGTCAAGGTCGAGTTATTCAACACCGTCAAGGAGC